>JBDRTM010000471.1:0-10288 GCA_043824065.1 Planctomycetota bacterium
ACAGCCTCTTTTCAGAAATCAGCCTCAAAATCCACTTAAAGTGGCTTTTCCGCTAAGTGTTTTTCAATTGCCGTCAGCCGCTCGTCCAAGTCCTCATTTTCCTTATCCACTTATATATTACACATGCATGGCTCGCAGTCAATCAAAAGGACCGCCGCTGAATTATGTTAGAGATTTGGTGTAAGAGCTTATTCCTGAAGGGCTTATCAGAAAATTGGCAAAATCGCGTGAAATATCCGGGCTAAACTTTCCCCACGACTAAGCAGGAATTATGGCCGCCGAAGCCGAAAGAGTTGCTCATCGCAATATTGACCTTTGTCTGGCGAGCTTTTAGAGGTACAAAATCCATCTCTAAACCACAGCGCTCATCGGGATTTTCCAGGTTGATAGTGGGTGGGATGGCCGATTCATTAATGGCTTTTACACATACTATAAGCTCAACAGCACCGCTGGCTCCCAGTAAATGTCCGAGACTGCTTTTGGTTGAGCTGACAGGTATCTTATACGCGCGTTGGTTAAAAACACTCTTTATAGCCGAACTTTCAGCAATGTCATTCAACTCGGTACCTGTCCCGTGTGCGTTGATATAACTTATTTTGTCTGTTTCGACACCGGCATCAATCAATGCCAGCTTCATCGCCGTCGCGGCACCATCTCCGTTCGGCAGGGGGGCGGTAATGTGATAGCCATCATCAGTTGCGCTGTAACCAAGAACCTCAGCGTATATATTTGCACCACGTTTTTTTGCGTGGCTTTCTTCTTCCAGAACCATAACTCCGGCCCCCTCGGAAAGAACAAATCCGTCTCTGTCCCTGTCGAACGGTCTTGATGCTGCTTGTGGATTGTCGTTTCGAGTGCTTAGTGACCGGGCAGCACAGAATGAAGCCAATCCTATCGGCGTAAGAGCGGCTTCAGCACCGCCGGTTATCATAATATCGCTTCGCCCGGCAACGATGTTGGAAAAAGCTTCTCCAATAGCGTGATTGCCCGAAGCACAGGCGCTTGTAACACAAAAATTAGGTCCACGCACGCCATAACAAATGGCAATAGTACCACTGGCGGCATTAGACATAAGCCGCGGAACACAGAAAGGAGAAACCTTACTCGGACCTTTTTTCAAAAGTTTTTTGTGCTGATCTTCAATTTCCTTTATACCGCCTATTCCTGTGCCGACAATGACACCGGCACGAAAAATATCTTCTTTGGAAAAGTCAAGACCGCTGTCATCCACAGCCTGCTTGGCCGCTGCCACGGCAAACTGAGTAAAGCGGTCCATTCGCTTGCTCTGGCGCTGGTCAACGTATTTGGTTACTTCGAAATTTCTTATCTCGCCTCCGAACTTGACTGGGTATGCACCGGTATCGAATAATTCGATAGTAGAAATGCCGCTTTTACCCTCGCACAGCGCAGCGAAAAGCTCATCAGCGGACTCGGCTAAGGCGGTTACACAACCTAAGCCCGTAATAACAACTCGCCGTTTACTCATACTAAACTTGTTCGCTACTCTTAGCTTTTGGATTGTGCAATATTGACGATGTAGTCAATTGCGGCGCCGACGGTCTGGATCTTCTCGGCCTCCTCGTCCGGAATGCTCATATCAAACTCGTCCTCAAATTCCATTACGAGCTCAACCGTATCCAATGAGTCGGCATTCAAATCGTTAATAAATGAGGTATCACGGGTTATTTCAGCCTTGTCTGCGCCCATCTGCTCACTTATTATCTCGATGACTTTATCCTCAATTGCCTGAACATCTAATTTATCAGCACTCACTTGTTTTCCTCCCTAATTAAACAGGAATTTATTCCGTAAACTTCCGAACATAGTTCATTAACAACAACTGCCACTAACAGTCAATTGTATTTATTGGCGGGTATATTACATACAAAAATACCCATCTACAAACATTTTTTTATTTTTTTTTACATAGCCATACCGCCGTCCACGCAGAGGACCTGGCCGGTGATATAGCCGGCCTCGTCGCTGGCGAGAAAAGCGACCGCTCCGGCAACATCTTCGACTTTACCGAACCGTCGCACCGGAATAATCTGCTTTGCAGCGTCTTTAACCGCATCCGGGAGCACTTCTGTCATTTCGGTCATAATAAATCCCGGTGCGATGCAATTTGCAGTAATATTTTTTTTGCCGACTTCCCGTGCGACCGACTTTGTCATGCCGATAAGCCCAGCCTTGCTGGCCGCATAGTTGCTTGAGCCGGCCTGTCCCATTATTGCCGCAACGGAGCTTAAGTTTATTATCCGGCCGAATTTGTTTCTGACCATCGACCTGATTACAAAGGCAGTTGCTATAAAAGCGGCACGAAGGTTGACATTGATGACCTTGTCAAAATCCTCTTCTTTCATTTGCATCATCAGTTTATCGCGGGTAATGCCGGCATTGTTCACTAAGATTCCGATTCCGCCGTATTCGGAAGCCAGAGACTCAAGTACCTCCGTAAGTTCTTCCGTATTCGTTATATCCACACATTTAGTTATGACCGTAAAGCCGGCTTCTTTTACAACGTCCTCAAGCGCGCTAAGCTGCTCGGCATTTATATCCAGGCCTGCAACGATTCGGCCCTGCTTGAGTAATTCAAGAACGATGGCCCGGCCTATCCCTCTGGCGGCACCGGTTACAACAGCCAGTCTTTTTTCCGACATTCTTTTAATCTCCAAGTAGAATGCTCAAATAAAATTGAAATATTTAGTAACTATCACAAAACTGTCACCCTGAGCGAAAAGAGCCTTTAGCCCTGAGCGAAGTCGAAGGGGAAGGGTCTGGCTGGCAGAAATAAGAGATTCTTCGCTGCGCTCAGAATGACAAATTATGTTTTGAGATAGTTTCTTAGTCCTGCGTTTGATGCGGGATTTGTTTTAACAATTCCTCTATCGTTTGCAGAGTGCTTACATTGACAACCTTTATTTTTCTGTTGATTCTTCGGCAAAGTGCCGTCAAAACCCTGCCGGGACCAATCTCATAAAACTTTTCAACTCCATCAGCCAAAAGCCTTTCCATACATTTTTGCCAGAGAATAGGGCAAGTCAACTGCTTTATCAGGCCTTCTGCGATTTTTGGGCTTGATTCGTAATATTCAGCGTTGATATTGGCAATAGTTTTGATTTCTGAGGGTCCTGAAATCTCACAATTAGACAACGCTTCTTTAAGGACCACGGCTGCACTGGACATCATTTCCGTATGAAAAGCGCCTGCCACCTCTAAACGGACAGCCTTAATAGCGCCATACTTTTCTGCCAATTGTTCAGCCCGCTCGCAGGCCGATTTGCTGCCGCTCACTACTATTTGTTCGGGGCAGTTGAAATTAACAGGCGTAAGCAATTCGCCTTCAGCGGCCTCGGTACAAAGCTGACGGACTTTTTCCTCATCAAGGCCTATAATACTGACCATTGTCCCTTTGGTGGCGTCAGCCGCCGCCTGCATCGCCTGGCCGCGCTTCTGCACAAGTACAAGCGCATCCTCAAAGCTAATCAGCCCAGCGGCATAGAGGGCGGTATATTCACCAAGGCTAAGACCCGCTGTTACATCTGCCCTTATAGTACTTGTGGCAGGGTTTGTCTTGAGAACCTCCAATATGGCCGCGGACGTTATAAAAATCGCAGGCTGCGAAATTGTCGTGCTGTTCAATCGCTCGGCGGGGCCTTCAAAGCAAATTCCACTCAGGTCAAATCCGACAATATCATTAGCTTTATGAAAAATCTCTGCCGCAACCGGAAACGACTGTGCGATTTCGGCGCCCATCCCTACAACCTGAGCACCCTGTCCCGGAAATAAAAAAGCTGTCTTCAATTGTCTCACGTGACAAATTCCCCACATAGATATTCATTTCGAGTTCCTTTTTTCCGGCCTTCAAGATTTGCCTAACCGTTTATGTCGGCAATTCGGCTTTCGTCGAACGCTGCATTGCTGCGGCCATATATTCTTCAACTAACGTCCCAATAAGCTCTTTAACGGAGATGATTTTATCTACTCTATAGGCATTAGCTCCCGCGAAAGCAAATCCTTCCTCAAGGTTTCCTTTCTTGGCGTTGGTTAATGCAAGACCAATGCAATATGGCACATTCTTAAAATCACAAGTTTTCAAACACTTCCAGGGGCATTTAAAAGTTTCTTTAACGCCTGACGACACCCGCTCAAGAAACTTATTCCGTATGGCTCGTCCAGGCAATCCAACGGGGCTGTCAATTATGACAATATCCTCTTTTTTGCAGTTCAGATACGCCTCTTTGAATTCCATGGAGGCATCACACTCATAAGTTGCAACAAACCTGGTACCCATCTGGACTCCCTGGGCTCCTAACTCCATGAATCTATGAATATCAGCACCTGTATATATTCCGCCGGCGGCGATGACCGGAATGCTTTTATTGAATTGCTCTTCATAAGACTTTACGACAGTGATCACTTCCGGCAGTATTTTTTCCAGCGCATAGTCAGGATTATCTATCTGGTCTTTTCTGAAGCCGAGATGCCCCCCGGCTAATGGCCCTTCTACAACCACGGCATCGGGCACATGGTTGTACCGTTTCTGCCAGGCTCTAAATACTAACTTAGCCGCCCTGTCGGAAGACACTATAGGGGCAAACTTCGTAGCGAGCTCACCCAGCCTATCGAGCGGTAGTGTCTTAGGGAGCCCTAATGGAAGTCCTGCACCGAGAAAGAGCATATTCACCCCTTCATCCACAGAACATTGCACAAGGTCATCAAAATCTGAAAGGGCCACCATTACATTTACGCCGATAATCCCGCCTGTCTTGGCCTTTGCCTTTCTTATTTCGTTTTGCAAGGCCCTTTTGTTTGCCTCCTTGGGATTTTTGTTCCAATCGGGTTCGAACTGACCGATTCCAGGGGTGGCAATAACTCCAATACCGCCGGCGTTTGCAACGGCTGAGGTTAAATTTGATAAGGAAATGCCGACGCCCATCCCTCCCTGGACAATTGGTATTTCAACTTCCAAGGCACCTATACGCATTGCCGGCATCTTGTTAAGATTCATATATTGTTGCGCTCCTTCGGTTACATATGTTATTATCTTAGCTTCCTGTGCCTTACAAAGAGCCGAAAACCCGGATTTTCTCGCAGTATAAGACAAAATATTCCATTAGAGAAGCTTAAAACTCAATTATATTTGCTCCCCAGGTCAACCCTGCACCGAAGGCGACTAAAACGACAATATCACCTCGTTTGATTTTTCCCTTTCTGACGCACTCATCAAATGCTATGGGCACCGAGGCCGCTGAGGTATTGCCGTACTCGCTGATATTTATAAAGACCTTTTCGGCCGGCAGGTTTAACCGCTTCGCTGCAGACTCGATAATTCTCGCATTCATCTGGTGTGAAATGAGCATCGCAATCTCATCAATAGTCAAACTACAATGGTCCAGACAGTGGTTAACCGTTTCAACGATTCGCCGAATGGCCTGCTGATAAACCTCTCTGCCGTTGATTTGCATATATATTTTTTTGGGGTCGTCCAACGGTTTGACCGGCGGGTAGCGAGAACCATACGCCTGGCAATTTAACGCTTCCCAGCGGTTCCCATCCGAATGCATCGTGCTGTATAAAATACCCTTGCGTCCGTCACTATTTTTTTCGAGCACGACCGCTCCGGCCCCGTCCCCGAAAAGGATGCAGCTCCTCCGGTCGGTCCAGTCGGTAATCTTAGTTAAAGTTTCAGCGCCTATTACGAGGGCATTCTTAAATCGGCCGCTTTCTATAAACTGCTGTACTATAGACAGACCATACACAAAACCGCTGCAGGCGGCGGCCAAATCGAACACCCATGCCTTCTTTGCCCCCAGGGCCCGCTGCACAAAGGACGCCGTCGATGGAAAAACCATCTCCGGCGTAATAGTAGCCACAATAATAAGCTCGACCTCGCAGGCGTCAAGGTTTGCCTCAGCCAAAGCTTTTCTGGCCGCTTCCGTGGCCAAAAATGCCGTGCTTTCATCGTCGGTAGTGATATGTCGAACCTTGATACCGGTACGTGTGGTAATCCATTCGTCCGAGGTATCCACCACCTGTGCAAGCTCTTCATTCGTTAGTGTTTTCGCCGGCGCAAATGAGCCATAACCGGCGATGACTGCACGATAGGAGGGGGGCTGACCGTTAATCCGCTTATCCATCAGTGGTCCTTACGCAAGTATCCGAAAGATACTCAACGATCTTATCGTTTATTTTTTCCGTGTAGAATTTCTTAGAGGCCAAAATCGCATTTCTTATAGTTCTACTTTCGCTTGCGCCGTGACAAATTAGCGCTGTGCCGTTAACGCCCAACAAAAGCGCACCGCCATACGTATTATAGTCGTATTTCGCATAGATTCTTTTCATTACATGCTTAAACTTCATAGCAAGTCGAGGTTTCTCCTCCCTAAGCTCGTACCTTATCGCCTTAAACAGGCCATCCACAAGGCCCTCAGTAAGTTTTAGAATCACATTGCCGACAAAACCTTCGCAAGTTACAACGTCACAAGTACCATCGAAAATATCTCTTCCTTCAATATTCCCAACGAAGTTTAAATTCGAATCGGATTTCATCAGCTCCCGCGCCTTTTTTACGACCTCATTACCTTTTGCGTCTTCGGCGCCGATGCTCATAAGCCCAACCCTTGGGTTTTTAATCCCAAGCAGATGTTTTGAATATATGCCTGCCATAACACCATATTGATAAAGGTTTATCGGCTTACAGGCAATATTGGCGCCCACATCACATATTACTACGGGGCCTCCAGGAGTGGGAAATACAACCGCTATCCCCGGCCGATTAACACCGGACAGATTCCGCATCCTCATTTGGAAGGCGGCAACACAAGCTCCCGTATTACCAGCGGAAATTACCGCATCAGTCTGTCCCCTTTTAGCCAATTTCGCAAGAACAGCGATTGAGCTTTTGGGTTTTTTTCTAAGGGTCTCTATCGGCACCTCGTCCATAGCAATAATATCGGGAGCGTGAACCACACTAATCGCACCTTGGCGCGACTTCAAAGAGGGTAACTGTGCCTCTATTATCTCCTCGGGACCGACGAGTATCAGCTCGTCGTCCTCAGACAGCGGTTCAATAGATTCCAGCACACCGGCGATGATCTCATCCGGTGCATTGTCACCTCCCATTGCATCAATTGCTATTCGCATTTTTAGCTGCTTTTCTCTTTGCCGAGCTTCAATGTGATTTTCGGGTTAACGTAACCACAATTTTCACACGCTGCATGCGGTAACTTTGGCTGGTTACATTTCTTACAGACCGAATAGTTTACAGCCTTTAGACGATGATGGCTGCGACGAGTGCGTGTTCGGCACTTACTGGTCTTCTTCTTAGGTAACATTCTAAATTACTCCATAAAATCTTTAAAAAGCACCAAATACAAAAACTAAAGAAACAGCTTAAATAGTGAACGAGCACTATTTTGTCAAGTGAAATTTAACTATTCACCAATATTTAGCCGCCGGATATTTCATGTGATTTTTCGGTTTTTCTCTTGAAAATGACTGAGGATATGTTATGTTATAGTATTCACATCAAATAAGCTTTTTGGGGGAGATAGTCCAAATGGCGTTCCATTAGAAGAATTTCATCAAAATAAGGCTAAGCCGCTAAAGGTGCACAATCCTTGAAAGGGAGGAGGAAGAACAATGCGATTCAAACAAAATCATGAGTATTTCGCGTTGGCCGAAGTGTTAACGGTTGTGGTGTTGTTTCTCACAGTTTCCACCGCTCTGGCACAAGCTGGGACAAGGCAAAAAAAAACGAAAAAATCCGTCTTTTTTTACTTGAGAGAGGACAGATTGAGGGTAGAGACATTAGGAATGTGACACCTTCGTTCTTTTCAATCTTGGCTAATCCACGAGATGGGTTGGAAAAGGTGTGAGGGTTATCTTGGCACACGTGCTTTGTAGAGATGGTAGATCTGGAAGCTTAAAGTCGGTCCCTGCCTAATGAGAGTATCAAGCTGACCGTGAAGATGCGCTAGTTCTCCCTAATATCCCGTAGTTATCAAAGCGAGGTGTAAAAAATCTCGGCTTCGACAAGTTTCCCCTTGACCCAGCAAACTATCTTCGATATATATGGCGGCAGTTTAGCGCAATACATAGTCCGCAGAGTGTTCTGCTAAACTTTGGTGTATTGCAATATATCCATTAATGTAAGGAGACAATAGCTATGGACAAGATCAGAATTGGCATTGTTGGTGTGGGTAACTGCACAAGTTCGTTACTTCAAGGCATTGAGTACTATAAAAACAAGAATAGCGACGATATTATCGGACTGATGCATTGGGACATGAATGGGTATAGACCATACGATATTGAAGTGGCGATTGCCTTCGATATAGACAAAAGAAAAGTTGGAAAGGACGTGAACGAGGCCATATTTGAAAGACCAAACTGCACCACAGTATTTTGTAAAGATATGCCTAAAACCGGTGTAGCGGTGAAAATGGGTAAAATTCTCGATGGCTTTTCGGATCATATGAGGGAGTACGACGATGACTACACATTTATCCTGGGTGATGAGCCGGAACCAACAAAGGAAGATATTGTCCGAATCTTAAAGGAATCCGGAACCGAGATACTGTTAAATTACCTCCCTGTTGGTTCTGAGGAAGCTACGAAGTTCTATGCCGAATGTGCCCTGGATGCTCGTGTGGCATTTATAAATAATATACCTGTCTTCATAGCGAGCAACGCAGAATGGGCGAAGAAGTTTGAAGAAAAGAACATACCGATAATAGGCGATGACATTAAGGCTCAACTTGGTGCAACAATTACTCATAGAGTATTGACCGATTTATTCAAGAAAAGAGGGGTAAAGTTAGAAAGAACTTACCAACTCAATACGGGCGGAAATACTGATTTCCTCAATATGTACCAAAGCAGCAGACTCACCTCCAAGAAAATATCAAAAACAGAGGCTGTTCAGTCAGCTGCCGCTAACAGACTGGCTGATCGTGACATCCACATCGGTCCCAGCGATTATGTCCCGTGGCAAGATGACAACAAGGTTTGTTTTATCAGGATGGAGGGCAAGCTCTTTGGCAACGTTCCAATGAATCTGGAATTACGCTTGAGCGTAGAAGATTCTCCAAACTCAGCTGGTGTTGCCATTGATTCAATCCGGTGCTGCAAACTGGCCCTTGATAGAGGCAAAGGCGGTATCTTGTACGGCCCATCGGCATATTTCTGCAAACATCCGCCACGACAGTATACCGATGGCCAGGCCTATAGAATGGTTGAGCAGTTCCTTGCTGAAGGAAAAGAGCCGGTAACTGACGAAAAGCCTAATCATACCTACGAAGAAGTGCCACAAATTACAAAATAAGTGTGACGGTAAGGGCCTTACTAAAACGATATTAAACCGAAGGTCAGCCTGTTTTATGATGATCCAATCGGATGAAGTAGCTTATAACGTGACAGAAGAATTCACCGTAGACAACCGTAAGGATTAAGATTGTGAAGTGTCTCATACTTGCCGCCGGCAAAGGAAGCAGATTGGCAGCAAGGGGCGACTCAAAGCCACTTGTTTCGCTTCTGGGATTATCCCTTATCGAGCGGATAATTTTAACTGCCCAATCTTGTGGGCTTAGAGAGTTTTATGTTGTTACCGGATACAACGGCGAAAAGGTAAGAGATTTCTTAGAGCAGCTCAGCCGAAGCAGAAACTTGAAGATAAACTGTGTGATAAACGATGAATGGCAAAAGGAAAACGGTCTATCCGTTCTTAAGGCAAAAGACCTATTGAATGAAAATTTTGCTTTATTGATGTCGGACCATATCTTTGATGGTCGCATTCTTAAGGAACTCATCGGCGATGGTATGAAAAGCTCAGTTGTTTTAGCTGTTGATAGAAGAAAACCGCTGTTAGGAGATACAAAGGTTCTGGAGAAGGAAGGGAGGATTGTAGATATCGGTAAAAATATAGAAGAATCAAACTGTATAGATACCGGTATCTTTCTGTGCTCACCAAAAATATTTTCTTATATTGAAGAAGCAGTAAAAGAAAATAAAACTGAGCTTGCACATGGTATTGCTAAAGCTGCTAAGAACAGAGATGCTGAAATATTCGACATCACGCAAATTAACAATTATATCTCGAGCATGCGGAAGGAGACTAAAGTTTTCTGGATAGATATTGATGCAAAAGAGGATTTAATCAAAGCAAGAGAGCTTTTAATTGAGAATGCCTGTAAAGGAAGAAATGATTTGCTTGCAAACTATGTGAATAAGCCAATAGAAAATTTTATTGTAAGCAGATTGGCAAACACGCAAATTACACCAAACC
>JBDRTM010000472.1:0-16606 GCA_043824065.1 Planctomycetota bacterium
AAAAAAATGTTGAAAATCAGCTTTTTTCTTACTTTTTGGGCATTTTTTCGGATTTTTCCATAAAATTTCACAAAAAATTGTAAAAATGCGCACTTTTTGACAACAATTGAAAGGGGGCACTTGGCAGACTTGACTTCTTGAAATGTTGAGGTTGACAAACAGAACGATTGTTGTATCGCGATACTCGATGCCCGTGACTCGTAGTTCGTGGGAAGTGGGCGTAAGTGCATAAGCGCACAAGTAAAAAAGTTACAGCTTTTGCACCATCTCATGAAAATATGGGGAATTTCATCTAAAGATTATCCTTGACGGGAAAGTGGCTAATTTGGTATAAATTAGATTGTCAGGGTCTATGGTTTTTGGCCTTTGAGGAGTAAAATCTTTGTGATTTTTCGGTAGAGGAGGAGTTATTAGGCAAGCACAGAGTTTTAACAACTTTGTGCTTCGCAAGTGAATATTTTTCCATTTCAATTAGCAGCTCATATTGGGCTTTTGCCTGTCTCGGCGTGGCAGAGCCGCGACGGGAAGAAAGGAGGTAGTAGTAAATCGTAAAAATTTATCCTGGGCAAATATAAACATTTTACGATTTGCAATTTTTGATTTTCGATGTTTGTCGGAAACGACGAGTGTTTTGGTGTGTGGCCAAGGCATGATTATTTTAACTCTTTTTGAAAGAGGAATATTATGTGTAAGAAATTGATTTATTTGGTTTCTTTTGTTTTGGTGCTGTCTCTGGCCAGTAGCGCCTCGGCAGAGCTGGTAGCATACTGGACGTTCAACGAAGATCCAAACGACTCGATTGGGGACCTGAACTGGACGTTGGAAGGCGGGGCCGACTACTGCTACTCTCCGTTTGATAGTAAAGAGGGCAGTTATGCGCTGAGTCTGGACGGGATAGACGATGGTGGCTTCCGGTCTGGAGTCGGACTACAGATCGATGCGTTCACCGAGAAGTCGGTGGCGCTTTGGTTCAAGGCGGTCAGTACCAGCGGCGTGCAGGTGCTGTACGAAGAGGGCGGGGCCACCAACGGCTTGGCCATCGACGTCAACGATAGCACTATCGATGCCGTCGTCCAGGACAACCACGTTATCTTCGCCACGTCAACGCCCTTTGACAGCACGGAGTGGACACATGTGGCCGTGACGTACGACAACGGCTTGTTAGTGTTGTATGTGGACGGGGCCGAAGCAAGCTCAGTCATGGCTACCTTCGACGCCAACGAAGTGAGCAGACATACCGATGGCCCCGGGATAGGCGCTCGTAACAATGACGATGCCTACGACCGCAGCGACACGGGCGACTACTTTGGCGGCCGTATCGACTATGTGGCGCTGTATGACCACGTTTTATCCGCGGACGAAGTAGCGGATTTGGCGGCACCCCCAAAGTCCTGGTCCCCGATCCCGGTTGATGGCGCCACGAATGCGGCTACATCGGTGGACCTTAGCTGGACGCCGGGAGTTAATGCGGCCTCACACAATGTGTATTTGGGCGACAATCTTGACAATGTGAACGTCGGTACCGAGGACACATTGCAAGGCAGCCCAGCTATATCAGCTCTTACCGTTAGTGATCTTGCTGCGGACATGACTTACTACTGGCGGGTTGATGATGTCAATGATCAGGACCCGAACAATCCAAAGGCAGGCGATGTCTGGAGCTTTGCGATTCCCGCCCAGACTGCCTATGACCCAAGTCCGGCTGATGGAGATGAATTTGTAAGCCCCGTTGTAACCTTAAGCTGGACCACAGGTCTGAATGCGGAATCGCACACCGTGTACATAGGCGACAATTTTGATGATGTGAACAATGCCGCCGGAGGCACAGCGCAGTCGGAACCAAATTATACCCCTGAAGCCTCCCTTGCAAAAGGCATGGTTCACTATTGGCGGGTCGATGAGTTTGACGGCACCGACACTCATAAAGGCGATATCTGGAGCCTTGAAACACAGCCCGATATAGCTATTACCGACCCGAATCTTGTCGGCTGGTGGAAGCTTGATGGTGAGGCTTTTGATCTTGGTTATGTCATCGATTACTCCGGCTATGACCATCATGGCACGCTCCTTGGTGACCCGCAGTTGGTTGAAGGCTATGACGGCGGTGCTCTGGAGTTCGACGGTTCCGATGATTATGTCAGCATAGACGGCTACAAGGGCATTCTTGGCCCAAATCCTTTTAGCATCACTGCGTGGATTAATACCAGTGATATTGAAGGTACGATTATGGGCTGGGGCAGCACCGCCGGCGGGGCCACAAGATTGGAATTCCGGATTGACGCGCACAGATTGCGCTGTGAGAGTAACGGCAATGTCCAAGGTGACACTACCTTACCCGACGGTGAATGGATCCACGTTGCGGTGACGGTAAAAGCGGGCGCCATAATCGATGATCCGGACGCGACGCTTTACCTTAACGGCCAAGTCGATAATAGGACATCAACCGGAGGGACGGCTGCGCTTAATATGGCCGCCGGCTATGATGTCATCATAGCTCGTCGCCACACAAGTGGAAGATTTCTTAATGCTTTGATTGACGATGTCCGTCTCTATGACAAGGAACTGACGGATCTCGATATAAAGGTAATATCGGGTCTTGTAGTGTCCTCCAACCCGGACCCGGCCGACGGCGCCAAGGTCGTGGACACGTTTGCCATTCTGAACTGAACACCAGGCCCCTTCGGGGCCGAGTTCGATGTTTACTTCGGCACCAATCCGACGCCGGGGGCGGATGAGCTTGTGGGCCGCGTGAGCGACCCGACGCATTTTGCCACCGGTTTGGTCGAAGGCCAGACCTACTACTGGCGGATTGACGATGTCGAGGCGGACGGGACCACGATACACACCGGTGACCTCTGGAGCTTCTGGATTCCCCCCAAGGGGGCGTACAATCCCCAGCCGGCTGATGGTCAAGCAGTCACAGACACTGAGACAGATCTCATCTGGGCTGTGGACTGGAACCCGGTCATGTATGTCGTGCACTTTGGGACGGACGCCGATCAGGTGACCAATGCACCCGCAGGCTTTGGTCCTCCGCTGATGGAGGTCGGCTTTGATCCCGGACCCCTGGAGCCGGGCACGACCTACTACTGGCGAACTGATGTGTTCTACGGCACGTGGATTACCGGCCCGGTCTGGAGCTTCTCAGTATCGGCGGCCGAGTAGGCCATGTTGTAAATTAGGATCCAGAACCGAAATCAATTCGGGGCTTATATCGAATGATTCGGTATAAGCCCCTTTTAACTTTTTACTTTTGCCTTTTCTCTGTGCCTCCCGACTTCCCTGCCACGGCAGGCACCCTCGCCCCGACGAACTGCCCCCCGTCTTCCGTCATCCAACTTTAGCTCACTTTAGGCACTTTAATTTACTTTAGCTCACTCCCCAGCCCGCAGGTCGCGATTTTTCGCACCACTTTTTCTGTTTAGCCCACGGACCTGTGCCGTGGGGTGCACACTATAAATTATGAGCATATAAAAAAGCCCCTGCTTTTAGCAACGAGCGAGATTTTAAGGAGGGAGCAGGGGCATTGTCCAAACGACAATATGATTATAGCCCTTTTTGTTAGCGAGGTCAAGAGTAAACAAATGAAATGAAGATTATGAAAAAGTGCCCCTGCTGCATCCGGGGAGGATGCAAACAGGGGCGGCGTTCAATCAACATTGTGATTATACACCTTCTGTTAGTAAAGTCAAGGGCATTTTCAAAAATATTTTACCCCTCAAGACGAACTTTTTAGGTCGGAGCTTGCCCCCGTAATTCTTAGGCGGGGTCCTCTGGGCGGGGGTGCAAAATAATGAGTAACCGTTCACGGGGTAAATATGCCGATTTTGCGATGTTATGGCCGGTTTGACTGGCTATTTCATCAAAAAATCTTAAAAATAGCTTCGCTCGACAGCCAAAATCGCTCATAATGAGCTATAAACGCCGTTTTGACCCCGTGAACGGTTACAATAATTAAAATTCGCCCAAATCCAAAAATCGCGCTTGACATCGGCCCGCATTTTGCATATCCTGCTCATTAACGGAATAAGCATCGGGGATTTCTTATACAATCAGAAACTTCTCTGTGTTGCCCGTTTTATACAGACTGTATAATTATTGTTATACGATAAAGGGAGAAAGATATGACTTCAAAAGAGATAGCTCAAGAAGCAATCGCCAAGATGAATAAGAGAATTACCAATGAGATTTTCATTGACGGGAAGTGGCTGATTTGGTATAAATGAAAATTGTAAAGTTTGTGCCCGTAAAGAGCCTGCCCTAAGCATAGCCGAATGGGTGGGTATCTGTGAATCTTTGGTTTTCCGGTAGGCACAATTTTTGCGGTTTTTTGATAGAGGAGGAGTTATTATGCAAGGCACAGAGTTAGTAGTAACCGCTACTTTGCGCTTAGCAAGTGGGGATTTTCATATTTCAAGGGAAAATTCAAATCCCGCCTCCGCGCGAACGCTTGTTTTGGTGTGTGGCCAAGACATAAATCGTACTTATTTTAACCCTTTTTGAAGGAGGACTAATTATGTGGAGAAATGCATCAATTCTCATTGTTATCGCGTCCATGTTAGTGATTAGCGGCGCGGCGCAGGCGGCGCGCGACGTCACGAGCCCGCTGGACACCGTGGTGGGAGTCCCTGACGACGGCGACTGGCCGCCCAACGAACTACCGCCCTTTGCCGTCGATGACCAGGTACTGACGAAGTATCTGCACTTCAAAGGTGGGACACAGGCCACGGGTTTCCGAGTCACGCCTGTGGCTGGTGCGACTGTGGTAACAGGGGTTACTTTCACCACCGCCAACGACGCGGACGGACGCGACCCTGTCGAGTACGAGCTGTCCGGCTCCAACGTCAGCATCGACGGGCCGTACACGTTGATCGCCCAAGGCCCGATTGTGGATTTCGCCGGCGGTGCGGCCTGGCCGCGGCGTACGAAGGGAACGACGCCGATCCAGTTCGAAAATAACATCGCGTACGAGCACTATCAAGTGATGTTCCCGGCCATCCGCATTGCGGGCAACTACATGCAGATCGCCGAGGTGGAGCTGCTGGCGCCCATTCTCAAGGCCTCTGCCCCAGCCCCGGCTGATCGTGCTGTACATGAGGATACTTGGGCGAACCTTGCCTGGACGGCGGGAGAGAATGCATCGCAGCACGATGTGTACTTCGGCGAGAATCCTGATGATGTGAAGAACGGAACCGGCGATACGTTCAAGGGCAACCAGACCGCAAACTTCTTTATCGTCGGCTTTCCCGGATTTGCATATCCGGAGGGCCTTGTGCCGGGTACGACTTACTACTGGCGAATCGACGAGCTCAATGACGCCAATCCGGACAGTCCCTGGGTAGGCGATCTCTGGAGCTTTACGGTTCCCCCCAAGATTGCCTGGAAGCCCAATCCGCCTAATGGCGCCAAATTTGTAGACACGAATGCGGACTTTAGCTGGAGCCCAGGTTGGGGTGCTAAATTACACACCGTGTATTTCGGCGACAATTTTGACGATGTCAACAATGCCACTGGGGGCACCGCTCAGGCCGGTACAACCTATACTCTCGACACCCTTGAACCAGAGAAGACTTACTACTGGCGTGTCGATGAGTTCGATGCTCTCGCCACGCATAAAGGTGATGTCTGGAGCTTCACGACCGCCGGTGGCGGGGGCGGCATCAAGGGCGAGTACTTCAACAACGTAAACTTGAGCGGAATGCCGGCCCTGACGCGCATCGACCCGGACGTCAACTTCAATTGGGGCGGTGGTGGACCCGGTGCACCGCTGCCGGACAACGGCTGGTCAGCGCGGTGGACGTCGGACCTCGAAATTTCCGTCGCCGACACATTCACTTTCAGTGTCAATAGCGAGGGCGGCACCCGGCTGTGGATCGACGGCGAACTGGTCATTGACATGTGGGTGTCCTGGGTCGCCACCAAGTATGCCTCGCTGCCGATGTACCTGGAGAGGGGCATCCATTCGCTGCGCCTGGAGTTCGTGGACTGGGACCGCAACGCCCAGCAGCAGTTGTACTGGTCGACGCCGACGTTGGCCGAGCAGATCATTCCGGCAGGCCCATTGCAACCGCCGCTGAGAGCCCGCAGCCCGAATCCGCCTAATGGTGCCGTTGATGTAAAGCAGACACCAATTCTTAGCTGGTCGCCGGGTGACCAGGCTGCTTCGCACCAGGTCTATTTCGGAACTGACGAAAATGCTGTACTCAATGCTACTACAGGCTCGCCTGAGGACATAGGCACCAAAGACCTTGGTTCCCAGAGCTATGACCCCGGACAACTTGAGTGGGATACCACCTATTACTGGCGCGTTGATGAGGTCAATGACACCAATCCGGATAGTCCGTGGACTGGCGCCGTCTGGAGCCTTAAGACCGCCAACTTCCCTGTTATAGACGATTTTGAGTACTACAATGACCTTGATCCCGATAATCCAGAGAGCAACAACATCTTTTACACGTGGTTAGATGGATTCGAGGACCCGGCAAACGGTTCTCTCGTTGGTTATGATATTCCTCCATTTGCCGAGCAAACTATCGTTCACAGTGGCAACCAGTCGATGCCGCTCTACTACGACAACAGTGTTGGGTACTCTGAGGCGACATTGACATTGACTTATCCCCGTGACTGGACCGAGAAAGGTGTCAACACGTTGACGATTTGGTTCAGGGGCATTTCGGATAACGCTGCTGAGACGTTGTATGTTGCCCTTAATGGAAGCGCGGTGGTCTCTCACGATAATCCTAATGCAGCACAGATAACTACCTGGACCCAATGGACTATCGACCTGTCCGCCCCAGGCGGATTTGCAGACCAGGGCGTGGACCTTGCCAATGTTAATACGATTGCTATTGGTCTGGGTAACAAGAAGAATCCGGTAGCCGGTGGTTCAGGTACGATGTACTTTGACGATATTCGGCTGTATCCACCGCCGCCGGAGCCGGCACCGTAAGCTGGGATTTAGTTGGCAATTTATATTATGAGGTTGATATAGCGGATTTGCAACAATTCGGGGCTTATACTGATTGATTCGGTATAGGCCCCGTTTTTTTTAGGACAATAGCAGACAAACTCCATATACGCTTCTAACTTCGCAGAGTAGCATCTCGAACCAATTTGTCATTCCCGCGGAAGCGGGAATCCAGCTTTTTCGCAGTTGTTGTTTTGTTTAGCCGTCGCCGGCACGGCGACGCAATCCCTTATGCGTGCCCCACACCAAACCTGTCCTGAGTGGAACGAAGGGATAAACTCCGCAAAGCATCCGGCTCTGGAAGTCCGCAGAAGGCGGGGCCAGCCCCGGCGCGCCGGGGGGCCTGGAATGGCTTGCCATTAATTGTATGTGCGTGATCCTTCGGAATACGATGATCCTGGTGAATCATATTCGGTGGAAGAGTGGCTGCGTTTCACTCAGCTACGTCACTTGTGGAGCAACCTTGCAAACTTAGGTCGGGTCTACGAGGAAACCTGTCGAGAGTGGTACTTGCCAACTTGGTTCGGTATTGGTTGCATCCAGTGAGCAATATGTGAAAAGATATCCTGCCAGGCGAGAAAAAAATGGATTGCCTTAGCAATGCCAAACAGCTATGCAGAGTATTCTTGCGTCTTTCACCCATTGGGTTCTCCAAACAGATGCATCAAAACTTACCTTGAACGGCCTCCATAAGCTCTATATTATCAAAATCCTATTTTTTTGCACGGATTTACTTGGGAAATCCGGGTTTAAATTGACTCCGCCAAAAGACAGCGTATCTTCGATATTGGTTATTGATTATTTTGCTTTTCGCCTCGGCGCCCAGCCAGGGGAGATTGCACTGCTCTGCGAAGTACTCGCTTGTCTTTCGCTCCCACTTCTTCGTTTTGCGAAGCATTTGGAGCGTTTGCGCAATACGAGATACGCAATACGAGATACGAAATCAGAAGTTGTTATTGAGGTGTTCCGGCTTGCCGTCGTCACTGTCGTAGCCTGTCGATTCTTTGGTCTCGGCGTCAATCCTGATTCGCTTGATGCCCTCAGCCTTTTTTGTATTGCTGTCAACAGTAACCAGAATTGCGTTCATTTTCACATCGCCCGTCGCTATGTCAAACGGAAACGGCATCTGTGTCCTAAACGACTTCAAGACGTTCTCGACGCTTCGTCCCAGCACCGAATCGTGTGCTCCCGTCATCCCGATATCTGTAATGTACGCGGTGCCCTTGGGCAGGATTCTTTCATCGGCTGTCACCACGTGGGTGTGAGTGCCGAAGCACAAGCTGGCCCTGCCGTCAAGATGATAGCCCATCGCGATCTTTTCACTGGTGGCCTCGGCGTGGAAGTCAACGATTATAACCTCGGCCTTGGACTCAAGCTGCGGCAGAATTCTGTCAATAGCATTATAAGGGCAGTCGGCCCCCTTCATAAAAAGACGCCCTATCAGCGCGACCACCGCCACGGTCGGCCCTTTAGTGGTTGTATAAACTGCAACCCCCCTGCCGGCTGCGTGTTCGGAAAGATTTGCTGGCCGAACAATATTCTCGGTTGTCTCTAATGTTTTGATTATATCTCGTTTGCGGTAAGTATGGTCGCCCAAAGTAATCAGATTCACGCCGTACCGCAGCAGCTTGTTATAGATTTGTGGTGTCAGGCCGGAGCCGCCGGCGGCGTTTTCAGCGTTGGCTATTACGCAGTCGATGTCCAGCTCTCTAACTAACGTCTTTAGCTTATCGGCAACAATGTGCCTGCCCGGCCGACCTACTATATCACCAATACAAAGAATGTTCACTTTCATAATTCGTGTTTCGTATGTTGTATATACGATATACGATTGTTATTTCGCATATTCGACGCAGCGGACCTCACGCAGCAGCGTTACCTGGATTTCGCCGGGATAGGTCATCTCATCTTCGACCTTTTTGGCAATGTCACGTGCAATTTTCATAGCCGCCTCATCGTCCACCTGCTCGGCGCTGACAATGACGCGGATTTCCCGGCCGGCCTGAATTGCGTATGCGTTTTCAACGCCCTTAAAGCTGCCCGCAATCTCCTCAAGTTTTTCCAGTCGTTTAATATATCGCTCGAGCGTTTCTCTTCGGGCACCAGGACGGGACGCACTCACTGCATCGGCCGCGGCAATCAGCGGAGTATAAGGATTGTCCGCCACGACGTCGCCGTGATGTCCCGCGACGGCATTGAGCACCACGGGCGATTCGCTGAAACGCTTGAGATAATTTGCGCCTATAGCGGGGTGATTGCCTTCGACGTCGTGGTCAATGGCCTTGCCGATGTCGTGCAGAAATCCCGCTCTTCTTGCTATCGAGCCGTCCAGACCGAGCTCGTCAGCCATGACCTGCGACAGAAACGCAACCTCGATACTATGGCGAAGAACGTTTTGGCCGTAACTTGTTCTATAGCTCAAAGCACCTATCAAACTCAGCACCTTGTTGCTCAATCCTCTGATGTTGGTCTCGACGGCGGCGTCCTTGCCGATCTGCAGGAGTTTATGGTTGACATCTTTTTTGGTCTGTGCAACAAGCTCCTCGATCCGGGACGGATGGATCCTCCCATCCTGAATCAGCCTTTCCATAGAAAGACGGGCGACCTCGCGCCTGACCGGGCTGAAACCGCTGACTACAATCATCCCGGGGGTGTCATCGACAATGACATCTACCCCGGTAGCTTTTTCAAAGGCACGAATATTACGTCCCTCTCTGCCGATAATTCTGCCCTTCATATCGTCATTCGGAATCTCGACGGTCGAGACAGTTACTTCGCAGGTATGCTCAGCGGCATAGCGTTGAATGGCGGAGCTGATTACCTCCCTGCTTTTTTCGTTGGCGGTTTCGGTGGATTCCTCAACCTTGCGCTGAATCACAGCCGACATCTCGTACTCGCACTCGTCTTCGAGGCGCTTCAAGAGCAGCTCCTTGGCCTCATTAATGTTCATCGCGGTGATTTTGAGCAGTTGATTCTTCTGCTGTGCCATCAGCACAGAAAGTTGTTTTTCTTTGAGACTAACATTGTGTAGTCTTCTATCAACCTCTTTTTGCTGATGTTTCAACGATTTTTCGCGCTGCTGGAGCAGCTCTGCCTGGCGGTCAAGTGCATCCTCGCGCTTGGTCAACCTCATTTCGGTCTCGTGCTGCTCAGCACGGATTTTACTGGCCTCAGATGTAAATTGCTCTTTTTTCTTGATGGTCTCGGCGGCAGCGTCAATCTGGGCCGACTTAATTATGTTCTCCGCTTCTCTCTTAGCACCTTCAACCTGCCGCTGCATGTCGCTCTCGAAGGTTTTGGCCTTTGCTCTGGAAATCATCTGATAAATGATGATAGTCAGGCAAATTCCCAGAACAAATGCAATAACGGTAATCGCCGCGGTCGGCAGCGTCCCGAGTCCCATGATCATGGTGTTCATATTTCCTACCTTTCACTTGCAGTTTTCAAAGAATTACAAAACGACTCTCAAAAGGTAGATTGCGAGATTTACAGCAGGAAAGCCTCAAAGAAATGGCTGTGAGTTACAAAATCCTTTTCGCAAGAGCGTAGAATCAGCTACTTAGTGCCAAAATCTCCTCTGATTGGGGCATCTTCGGCATTAGAAGATATATTTTTTTCTTGTAATAGGCTGATTTTATACTCAATACCAATACTCCTTCATCGGTAAGCGAACGCTTTTTCAAGCAGATTTCGTTTCACGCTAATTTCACTTCTCAACGCCTTATCAACAACTCATAATCAAACTTTAGCCCTCGGTTTTACTCTCAGGCGCTAAAAGTGTCTTTGCAACTTAACTACCGTTAGAGAAAAGAGTTACAAACTTTTCCCTTTTATACGTCCCTTTGCAAAGTAGCAATAAACCATCAAGGAAGATACGGGACAACCCACAATCTCATTCGTCAACAGTTGCTTACTGTATATTATAATACGGCATTTTCGGAGATGGGTCAAGAAAAAAAACACGCGATTTAGCTAATTTTCTAACCACGGATTATATTTCGTATCTCCTGGCTACGCCGTAAGCACCGCTCGTCAGGGCAAAGCCAGCCGGAGGGCGGCTCTTCACTCACGTTTCGACATTTAGTCTTTCGGATTCCCGGTGAAAATTCACATAAGTGCTTAAGTAAAAAGAGCACAAGGTAAACATTCAGTGAAACCATATCAGAGGTGTTTTTTAGGCTTGGTTGTGGAGTGTATGGCGAAAATGTTTATCAAGGGGGTAGAGGAAGATATCTTTCACCGGCAGTGAATAGCGGTTTTGGCGATCGAGTTTGCCTCGTCCCTGTGTTTGGCCTACATGGGTCCAATTGGCTGCTCGGTAGCAGGTGCCGTGAAAGCGGGCATGTTCAACTGGGGATATAGGACGGATTACTTCAGCCGGCAACAGTTTAGCCGATTCTGATTAGTCCTTACGGCTGGTTAGAACGCGATTACACTGTCTTTCACAAATAGATGACAAAAAACACGAATGACCGGCGACAGGCCCACGCCACGGCCCCTACTGAGCAATCAACTATCCATACTACAACCTAAAACGGGTAATCGCGTGCCATTTTTTTGTTGACTTTGCGAATTCCGTTTATTAGTATGATGGTAACAGTTCTCGTACGTACAGATGGGTATTCGAGGAGGGGAGAAATTGCATCCCCAAAACCATAAACGTGCCTGCCGCTGCTTCTCGAGAACATCCCGAAGGCGTTGCTCTTGAAAAGAGGAAGATAAAATGAACGTGAACAACACAAACAGAAGCTGGGTGATAGTGAAAGCAGGATTGTTTGTTGTGGGGGCTGCTGTGCAGATTATGGCTACCGGAACATCGAGAGCAAAGCTCTCTTCGGCGAAAAAGGAGCCCGCAGTATCCGCTGGTCGAGATCAGGAACGGTTGGCCCGTGTCAAACAAAAGTACGTGCCGGGCGAGATCATAGTTAAGCTAAAGGACGGCCAATCAAGTGGAATTTCCCTTTTTTCCGGGTCCTACCCTACAACAGTGGCCAGACACAAAACTATCCTCCTTCGCCTTCAAACTGAATATGGACTGTACTCAGAAACTTCTCCGGTGTTCAAGGGCGTCCACAAGCGGCTGGAAAATCAGAATACACAAAGCCAGAAACCGGGCCGGTTCAGTATCGCATCCGCAGCAGTCCGTAAGGACTCCATAGGAGAAACGATGGCGCCAGCGCTGCATTCGTCGAACGCCGAGTTGTCGCGTTTTTACCTTTTGAGAACCGTTGAAGATGTCCAGAGTACCTGTGCCCAGCTCAAAAAGGATCCCGAGGTGGAATATGCCCAGCCCAACTACATCTATCACTCCTGCGCCGATCCCAATGACCCGGAGTTTCCCGATCAGTATGCCCATCAACTGATCCAAATGTCCGACGCATGGGACATCTCAACCGGTAGTCACGATGTCGTGGTCGCCGTGCTGGATACCGGTGTTGATGTTAATCATCCCGACCTGAAAGACAATATCTGGATTAACGAAGACGATATTCCCGATAACGGTGTGGATGACGATGAAAACGGCTATATCGATGACATCCACGGGTGGAACTTTAAGGACGACAACAATGAGGTCACTCCGGAAGCCGACTTATGGGGGGGCATTTCGGGTCACGGCACACAGGTTTCCGGGGTGATTGCCGCGGTGGGCAATAACGGTGAAGGGGTTTCCGGCATCAACTGGCACTGCAGCATAATGGTCTTGCGGTTGAGTCTTGAGATCACCTCTGCCGAGGTGGCTACAGCCTTAGATTATGCCGCGGCCAATGGCGCGCATGTCCTGAACATGAGTTTTGGCAGCGATGAATTCGGTCCGGATGGGGATCCTATCGTCAAAACGGCGATAGACAATGCCTTTGCTCAGGGTGTTTTGCTGTCAGCCAGTGCCGGCAACGACGACACGACCAAACCGAACTATCCGGCAGCGTATTACAATGTCATGGCGGTTGCCTCAACAAATGGTGAAGACATCAAGACCGGTCACAGCAGTTTCGGACCTTGGGTGGATATCACCGCACCCGGGACGGACATTGTCACAACCGATCTTGACGGCGAATATATTGCCACAGCCGGGACCTCATTCTCATCTCCCTATGTAGCAGCGGTAGGTGCTTTGATATTGGCGCATCGGCCGGAACTAACACATGTGGAGGTCAGAGCCATCTTAGAAAACACTACCGACCCAGTTTACTATGGGAACATCGATCCCGATCTGGGCTATATCGGCACAGGGCGTGTCAATGCCTACGAGGCCCTTCTGGCAGCAGACCAAAGGCATCCCCTGGGTGAGATCGTTGAGCCAAGACAAGAACAGATATTTGAATCGGATGTCAATGACATCCCTATCGTCCTGTTCGTCCACGGCGATTCCTATCAACTGGAGTACCGCGGCTATGAAGAGAATGATTGGGTCCTGCTAAGTGAAGGCAGCTCCCCCACAGATCCCAACGGTTTTGTACATTTGTCATTTGCTAATCCCGGCGCAGGGGTATTCGAATTGCACCTCAGCGTTACTACGGAGGGATCCACTCACATTGACCGCAAGACATTTGGCCTGGAATTTGCATCCAGCCAGGCCCCCTGGCCGATGCCGGAGGAAGCCGAAGATCCAGAATATATACCAGACGAGATGTACCTGGGCAGCCCGTTATGCCTCGACGTGGATGGTGACGGTCGAAATGAAATCGTCCAGGCATCGATATCGTTGGGGGAGGACTTCTGGCCCGAAGGCACAATAACCATCTGGAAAGAGGACGGAACATCCCTTCCCGGTTGGCCCAAAGCCCTGGGGGTAAGCGAACGGGATTCGATTACTGCCTCAGGCCTGGCGGTCGGAGACATCGACGGTGATGGCGACTACGAAATAGTTGTAGTGGACAACTACAATGTCATGGCCACTGCCCTGCATGTGGAGACCGGCGAAGTGGTAGATGGCGATTGGCCTGTGGAGGTCGGCAGTTACTGGTACGCCTACATTATAGGCAGCCCCATCCTTGCAGACCTTGACGGCGACGGCGACAGCGAAATTATTGTCGCCCTTGATAAGGAATCCAGAGAAAGCGATGGTCTATATGCCATCCAGGGCGATGGCACGTTTCTGTGGCAGCGGCGTTACACCTCAAAGGGCCCCATGAGCGTAGCAGATTTTGACGGGGATGGAGACGTGGAGATTGCCCTGTGCGGATACGGTCCCGGTATCAGTCGTGTCTATACCTTCATTCTGGATCACCAGGGCCAGCAAATCAAGAGATGGCGAGGGGGAAGTACGAAGGGAACGGCCATCGTTGATTTGGACGCCGATGGGGAATTCGAACTCGTGTTCTGCACAGAGGACAGCGTCATGGCAGTCCATATTGACGGCAGCACGGTCTGGGAAGCCCAGGTTGGTGAGATGTTAGGCGAGGACGGTGCACTGAGTGTCGGAGACCTCGACAATGACGGCTTCAGTGAAGTCTATGTCAGCAGCTACGTCGAAGCCGACGGTTTTGCATTCAGTCTCGTTCATGCCTTCGACCATCAGGGTAAGGAGTTGTCCGAAGCCGGCTTTCCCAAGACGTTAATGGGCAATGCGTCATCCAGTCCTCCTTTGATAGGCGATATTGATGGTGACGGACAGAAAGAGCTGGTGGTGAGTGCGACCGGCGCGCCGATCATGGCCTGGGAGTCGGATGGCTCGGTTACGCCGGGATTTCCAATGTTGGGTCTGTCTACTGACTTTTACAGCTCCCCCGTGCTTGAGGACCTCGACAAGGACGGTGATATTGAGATGATGGTCAACGGCGATGACTATCAATTCCACGTCATTGACCTGCCGGGCTCGTATGACACTGAGATGATCGATTGGGGTATGGCAAGGCATGATCCCCAAAACTCGGGATGGGCCTCAAAGGTACCTCAACTGAACCCCATAGACGCACCAGACGAGATCAGGCCCGGAGAAAGGCTCGAGTTAACGTTGAGCGCTTATAATCCAACGAATGCTCCCCTTGACTTCTTTGTGGGAAATTTACCCGAAGGGGCCTATTATGACTCTGATGCCCTGACAGTTTTCTGGAAACCAGCCGCCGAACAGAGTTTTCACACCTACACCTTCTCTTTCCTGGTAACAGACGGTATCCGGCAGGACAGCCGAAACGTATCGGTCACAGTGGTGCCGGATGCCCTCTACTACGCCAACATGGATACGGATCCCGGATGGCAGCTCGACGAAGGATGGGCCTGGGGTGTTCCAACGGGGCAGGGCTCATGGAATGGTGACCCAAATAGCGGCTATACCGGCGAGAACGTCATCGGATATGAACTCGACGGCGACTATGACGATAATCTGACGGATACACGGTATGCTACTACCAGCGCCATTAATTGTGAAGGATATGAGAACATCAGGCTGAGTTTCCGGCGGTGGCTTGGGGTTGAATCTCCTTATGACTATGCCGATGTGCAAGTATCGAATGACGGGAGCAATTGGGTGGATCTTTGGACAGTGGGCTATTCTCATGTCTCGGATGAGGCCTGGCGATTCGTGGAGTATGTGGTTCCCTCGTCAGTTGCGGCCGGGCAGCCGACAGTCTACTTCCGCTGGGGAATCGGCCCGACAGATGATTCAGTAACCTATCCCGGTTGGAACATAGATGACGTCCAAGTTACAGGTGATCGCATCCAAGGCAATTGATTATTGATTATTTACGAATGATTATCGCTCCTGTGGGAAATTTAGGACTGCAAATTCGCCGTGGTATTTTTTGGCCGCTTTATTCCGCCGAAGGCGGACAGGCTCCGGCCTTGAGCGACGGGTCACGAATCAAAGTTGAGGACCGCAAACTCCTTATGATATTTTTTGGCGGCTTTGTCGTAGGCTTTTGCGGCTTTTATTTCATCGTCGAAATAACCAACGGTTTTGCGTTTGCCGTTATAGCATATCTGGACATTCCATTTCTTTGTGTTTTTGTGCCATATTACACCCTTGTATTTTGAAGGAGACCCCTTCCTCTTGATGCATAACCTGTTCATGTTGTTCTGTGTGCGTGTAGCCGGTCGCAGGTTTGCCTTTCGATTGTCCAGGCCATTATGGTTGATATGGTCAACGACTAAAGGATAGGGAGGGTTTAAAATCTGTCGGTGCATATTAATATTGATGCGTTTTTTGTTTTTCCCGGTCCTGACAGTTCGGCTGGCATAAAAGGTTTTGCCACACTTGATGGCATACCATTTGTATTTGCTTAATCGCTTGTAATCGTCCGGGTCCACGATAGCGTATTTGCCCTGGGTAAGCGGTATCAGCCGAAAGGGGTAGCCATAGTTGATACGGCGGTACAACAGCACCAGAGCCACTAATGGCCATACCAACCAATCAGGAATCGTAAATGACAGAACAACCTTGATAATTTTCTCCCCCAAGGAATTGGTGAGTCGTTAATTAGTTAATTAGTGAATTAGAGAATTAGTTAATTGGTTCCGCCAAAAGACGTCGGATCTGCAATATTGGTTATTAGCTCGGCCGGCTTTCGGCCCTTGTATGTGTTTAGCCTCAGTTGTTTTATTGGTGGCACGGCCATCTTGGCCGTGTTTTCACGGGCTCCGAAGCCCGTGCCACGTAAGCAAACTACTGATTCAGTTGTCTGGCTAAACACATACGGCATT
>JBDRTM010000473.1:0-4851 GCA_043824065.1 Planctomycetota bacterium
TTTAATTTCCCCTCTTTCGGCTTTGGAAACCTGGCAATCTGAAATTCTTTAGGCAAAGTCGTACATATACTGACATAAGCAGCAGTTGTCTCAAAACTGTATGCCGAGACAAAAAGAGAGGCAAGCGAAGAAGAAGCAGAAGAGTCCTGTTTCTCAACAGCATACTGGGCAACGGCTTTTGCCGTTGTTGATACAATAGCTCTTGTTAAAATACCCTTAAAATCTTTGCTGAACTCTGTCTGGACAACCCTGTCCATCTCTGAGACCAAGCGAGTTTCATAATCTTCACCATCAACTTCTGCAACCAGATACGGATATGCCCTGTCTCTAAATTCCAATTCCGGCAGAGCAATTCCAATATATTGAACTTGATCTGATGCAACGAATAATGGAATATCCAGCCTGAATTCTTTTTTTACAGGACCCAGGCCATTCTCAAATATCAACCATATTGTATCGTCCAATTTACCTTTCCCATCAAGTTTATTCTCAGTAATGCTGAGGTCTTCAGCTATATAGGCATTGTCCCCGACCATACCATAGGATTCCTTGAGCAAATCCACTGCTTTGGAGTGGTCACCAACCAGGTTAAAGAATACACCTGCCAAGTAAGTCGCAAAAGGATTAACGAAATCAGGATAAGCTTCAAAATTATATAGATTGGGATATTTTTGAGCCAATAGTTCCTGTGTCTCCGGATTTTCAACATTGGATTTCGAAAATTCGTCTTGTTGTTGCTTCTGTTCTAATTCGGCCTGGAGTTTATGTATTTCTTCACTGAATTTCTCTTTTGCACGTCTTTGCCTGTCAAGGGCACGGTTAAATTCCACTCTGGCCAGGTCAAACTCCTTTTCTGCCATAAAGTTCAGGGCCTTGTAAACGTTGACCATTACGCCATCATACTCTTCGCCCCTGTAAGGAATGATGTTCTCATTTACGACAGTAGAACCGATGCCATCCGCCAGCCTGGACTGTTCGTCGTAATACTTAAGCATCTCCTCAGCCTTGTCGAAGGACTCGGTGCTTTTGGTATATTCTTGTTGAATTCTTTGAACTGTTCCAAGTTGCAAGGCCCAGAGTAAGTCTTCGCCTTTGGGATTTTTATTTTTACTTATCTTGCCCTCGGCAAAAAGTGCCGAATTCTCATAGTCCGATCTCCCAAAATGCCCATTAAAAGTAGCTAAGTGGCCCTGTGGAGCGTTACAACCTGTAAAAAAAGGCAGACTTAAAAGGCCTAAAATTGCAAATACGACAGGATTCTTAAATCTAACTCCGCTCATATTTCTCTCCAAATCACTCAACAACATAAAGCAATTTGTCATTCTGAACGAAAGAAGCTTGCCCTGAGCGTAGCCGAAGGGTGAAGAATCTCTTTCTGAACAAGTGTACATTATTCTCATTCATAGACCAGATGCTTCGCTTCGCTCAGCATGACAATACGAATCGGTCAGTTTGAGTATTTAACATGATTGACAGTCATTGTACTCTCTTAAAGGTTATCGTCAATAAATTGAAAGGGTTTTTGAAGTTTTTTCCTGGTTTTTGCTACTTTAGCCCCCGCGAATGTAAAAAAAGTAATCTTGACCTCGCATTGCCCACTGTCAACCCGAGCGAGGTCTGACATTGGCTTTTTTGTCATCCCGAGCGCAGTCCACCATTGGCGGACGAAGTCGAGGGATCTGGTCACAGCATATAATCAATCCCTCGCTGTCATTCTGAGCGCAGCCGAAGGGGAAGTCGAATGGGTCGAGATCTTCTTGCTCATAATTCACCGGAACGTTCCGGCTTAGGAGCGACGCCGCAGCGGCGTCTCACTGGAGCCGACTGTTATGCTTCATTTACATTAAATTCCTTCACTAAATATTGAACTGTGTCTGGGTCTCTTAGTTTACAGACGACCGGTGGTTTAGCGAATATGCCTTTATAGAATTTAGCTTTGTCTTCTTTTTCTACCACATATATCCAATTAACTCTAACTAGCCATTCAGACTTATCAGGATTATCCTTATGTTCATGAAATGATATGCCCTCAGGGAGGACATCCAATAAAAGCTTGTCCTCTACAAAATACTCTTTGATCATTACGGCTTCTTCTATAACTTCGCCGTATCCCACGTATCCTTTACCCTTGATATAGGCAAAAATTTTGTCACCCTTCCTGAGTTTGCGAATAGCCTTGATCCAGCGAATCCCACCACCTGCGCCAATGAAACCATATTTTCTGTCGTGTTCCCATGAGCGACAATTATCGTCGGTGATACCTGTATTCACATAGTAGTAGCCACTCCAGGGAGGTCTTTCTCCTGATGTACTCTCTTTGAGAACCTCGGGATCTTTAAGCCAAGACCGACCAATTATCTCTTTTCCATCGAGCTCAAAAATGTTGAAAAAGATAGCATTTACATTTAGATCGTGCTCATCAGAGAGATAATTGACAATACAACAAGTCAATGATCCCGCCGAAGCCAGTCCTTACTTGCTGACCAATGATGACAACATCAAGGTCTAAGATCGAAGGATCATGAAATATCCACTTTTCAAGCCTTTTTTCAAGGTCGAGATTAGTCTTTCGTACTTCTACAAGTTGAGAGTTATCAATTGTCCATAGTGACATATTGAGAGGCATTCACCTATCTCCTTGCGTACATAACAATGATTATACAGTCTGTATAAAACGCCAAACACAGACTTCTTTCTTTCTGTATAAGAAGTTCCCGTTGCTTCTTCAAATAATTAGGAGAATATGCAAACTGCGGACAGATGTCAATCGCGAGTTTTCGGATTTCGGCGGAAATCTTTCCCCGCCGGTAGGGTGCGATGAATCGCACCAATTATAGGAGAATAGCTCCTGATTTTGATGTTATTTCTCATACTTATCGATATAATTAAAGTTATTCCGCCCCAATAGCCGAACAAAAATAACAGCTTAATCGTATCATTTTAATTGTATCTTTACTAAAATTAAAAGGTCAATGAATTGACTGTTTCGGTCGGCTTATAGTAGAATGATGAACGGCGTATATGGTTTTAATAACCTTATTTCCTTATATTGAAAAGGGGATATAAATGGCTAAGAACCTGATAACAATTTTGATGGTGGTCGTTGTGGGCCTTGGTTTGGCATTTGTTGCCGGCTGTGAGAGCGACGCTCAAACCGGCGCTCTTATCGGTGCGGGGGTTGGCGCCATTGCCGGCCAGGCCATAGGCGGGGATACGGAAGGAACACTGATTGGAGCTGGAGTAGGCGCCGCCGGCGGCTATATGATAGGCAACGAAGGCGACAAGAAAAAATAGACTTCCGACCAGCTCTCGTCTCGGCGTAGCCCGAAGCCGGAGCAGGGCAGTCGAGTCGCAGGCTTTACCATTCGACGACGGGTGGCAGCGCTCCGTCGCTAAAGCTTTGGAGCGTAGGCGACCTCAAGCGGCAGTCCCTTGGGGACGCCTTACGGCGCTTGGGGATGGCTTGATAGCCGTTATGCAAAGCGCAAGGTTTAACTCCAATTGGTATTATACGAATTCAAGTTAATTCTTGCGCCTTACTCTAAAAGGGGTGTGAAATCATTTTCTGGCACTTATGCTGCGAGGGCATTTTGCAGATTCCAGTAAGTTTGCCATTGTCCGCTTTGATCCATCGCAGCTAAGGCCATAATGCCCTCTGCATTGGGGCTATCCCACCGCATTCCGCTACCTTTGAGCCGTGTTGTCAGTGTCTTACAAAATGCTTCTGTCGGGCCAGAACCTATCTGCCAACCTCGTTCAATGAATTTCGGATAATCGCACATCTCAAACCTGCGAGCAATATATTGGATTACTTCTTTCAACGACTTTCGTTTACCCTTGCTGCGGTACTTCTTTCGTTCGTCCATCAGTCTTGTTAATAATGCCGTAGGACCCTCGTGCTTAGTAATATGCAAAACTTCGCTGGCAAAGTCCTTGGCCTGCTGGCTGCCTTGATTAAAACAGGTATTCGCCGCAGACCATATATGTTCACTCAAGTGATAAAAGTCCAGTATCTTGCCATCCAGCATAGGTAGTTTGGCTTCTAATTGTTTACGAATCCACTCGGCCCCGTCACTGACTGATATCTTCTCATCGGCCTGATTGAACTTAAGCTTTGTTGCCTCCCGACGCATCAAACGCCCAAGGGCTTCGTGATTGCCCGCCGTGCCGGCTGCATACTGATGTTCATTGGCCCGGTCATAAAATGTCACAATCTTGAATTCTTTGTAAGGGTTATCCGCACCACGATATCGTTTTCGTTTTCGCTTTGTTCGGCGACGATGAACAGCCCTGCCATTGCGTTTAGCTCTTTTCCTACAACGAGTTCTTCGATTCTTACGTCTCTTATGTTTTTCCGATTGGCTGACCAATGGAACCATCACACCATCGGCACCTACTATCACATGGGTTGGGCCGTCGGCATTAGTTTTACAATCCAATGCATCCCAACCTGGACCAATCAAACCTTTATCACGAACTTTAAGTGCTCTTTGACCTTCATCCTCGACTATCTGCCGCAACCGGTTGGAACTGATGCGAATCTGGGCCAAACGCTCCAGGTTCTCCGCTGATTTGCGAAAACTGGGACCCGTTATCGTTACACGACAGCACAACTCACGGGCTGCTACCGATACGCTCTTGTCTGCAATCCCAAGCCACCGGTCTAGCGTGAGTTTACCATAAATCGGAGCGTTATGAACATAAGTCCTCCGTGTGCAAAGTGTTATGTTCTAAGGTGATGTAGTGCCTAAAGTGTACTCTGGAAGGACAAGGCTTTGGTAAAGTTTCATGGCAGCAGCATCGGTTTTCTCTAATTGCCAATGGATACGGCGGCGGCCAACCCTGCTGCGA
>JBDRTM010000474.1:0-5426 GCA_043824065.1 Planctomycetota bacterium
GTTGGCGGGTCAAGCTTCTATGACAAGCATCGATACGAGCATCGACAACCTTAAACGATGGCCATGAACATTTTAGGCACTTTAGGCACTTTACACTTTAGGCACTCCAAACTTTAGCTCACTGCATTTTTAGTTAATCCGGATAGCCGTCGGGGCATTCGTTATGCCATTGCCAGGCACTGGAGACCATTTCTTCCAGCTCAGGCTTTTCGGTTTTCCACCCTAATTCGTCCCTGGCCTTTGTGGCATCGGATGTTAATATCGGCGCATCGCCCGGCCGACGGTCCAGAGCTACAACCTTAAAATCTTTACCGCTGATGCGCTTGACTGTTTCAATTACCTCTTTGACTGAGAAGCCTTTTCCATTGCCCAGGTTATAGACCAGCTCACGGCTTTGGTCCAGCTTGTTCAGCGCCAGCAAGTGTGCCCTGCACAAATCGTCGATGTGGATATAGTCGCGAATACAGGTTCCGTCCGGCGTCTCGTAATCGGTTCCGTAGATTCCTATTTCACTGCGTTTGCCCATTGCCGTCAGAATGGTCAGCGGAATTAGATGTGATTCAGGCCTATGGTCTTCGCCAAGGGTGGCGTTGTTTCCCGCACCACAGGCATTGAAATATCTTAGCGATGCGTATCGCAGTTTTCCTGTCTGGCTCTGGTAGTAACACATTCTTTCAACTGCCAATTTTGTTTGGCCATAAGGGTTAATTGGCCTGGTCGGTGAATCTTCGGTGATACCGCCGCGCGAAAATTCAGGTATGCCATAGACTGCTGCGCTGCTGCTGAAAACAAACTTCTCCACGCCGGCTGCTTCCATCGCCGATAACAGATTCTGCGTATTGGAAAGATTGTTGCGATAGTATTTAAGCGGCGCCCGAACTGATTCGGCAACTTCGATGAAGGCGGCAAAGTGCATTACCGCTTCGATATTATATTTCTTGAGCGTCGTAACAAGCAGTTTGTAATCAGCTAAATCGCCTTCGACGAATTCAGCGTCTCCGACCGCAGCCCTATGACCCGTACTGAGATTGTCAAAAACCACCGGCTCATACCCCCCCTTCTTGCTTTCGCAAGAAAGCAGGGGGGCGTTAAGCATCGCCGTCATATTGCTGCCGATATATCCTGCTCCACCGCAAACCAGTACTCTCATATCTCGTTACTCGATTCTCGATTCTCGATATCGAGCATCGAGGAAATTCGCTTCAAAATCTCTGCTGCAAGCTGCCTGTCCTTGCCCAAATCTATCCAGGCCATACCTGCTTTCTGCTCAGGGTTAAGTCTTAGATTCTGCAATGCGGGGTTGCTTTCTGAAAACATTTCGTATGCGCGTGCACTGCTGCTGACCTGGTGCTCAGGCATCGATAATCTGTATTTCTGCACATCGCAATTGATGTATAATCGGCTCCCGCTTTTCGGGGGCCCTTCATCCTGTTCGCTCATGTTCAATTCTACAACCCTTCTAATACTGTGCAGGTTGCTTTCAAGCCAGTTGTCGGCGCCGACATTATCACTCCGCCAGAATTCGAAGAATTGCGCCCCCGCCAATGGTCTGGTTCTTATATAGCCCCGCCAGCGGCGGGTATCGATGCCCGGCGTCGCTGGGTCGGCATCGGCTTTCTCGATGGTAAAACGCATTTTAGCCAATACGTCTTCGGCTATCTCCATTGCCTGAAGCTTGTTGACATTTTCCACACAGATTGGCTTGACCGCACCCGCTTCTGCGGGTGCGAGCTTGTCCCCGCGAAAGCGGGGATATTGCTGCTGTTCAGCGCAGCCTGCCAAAAGCAGACCGAAGACTAAAAACTCCAGACCGAGGATCAAAGTTGTTCGTCTTGTGTCTTTTGTCTTGAGTCTTGAGTTTTGGGTCTTGTGTCTTGAATCTTGTATTCTTTTTCTCTTTTGCATTTTCTGTCCATTCGTTTTCCAGATTTTTCCGTGATTGGGTCAATTATATCTTCGGTGAGCTTTTACCTCAACCCTGTTAGAGACTTTTTTTTATCTAAAGGAGTCAGAAAAAGTTTTGGTAGATTGTATCGGAATTTTGGTATAGAATTCCATCCTTAAATAACTTTTACCAGGAGGGTAATTGTTAGATTTGATACCTGCGTGTGATTTTATGAAGGTTTTAGTTGCTGAACAGTGCGGATTTTGCCACGGTGTTAGAAACGCTATAAGTGTTGCGGAAAAAACACTGGCACACGAGAAGGGCGAAAGCCCTGTTTATAGTTTTGGCCCGATTATTCATAACAAAGACGAGGTCGAGCGCTTGGCCAAAGTTGGGCTAAAGACTGTAGATGGTGTCCAAGAAATTCAGTCGGGGACGGTTCTTGTCCGTTCTCATGGTGCCGCTCCCGAACAGATAGCCAAGCTCGAAGAAAAAGGGCTCAATATTGTTGATGCAACTTGTATTTTGGTTAAAAGGGTCCAGCACATAGCCAAGGAGCTTGAAAAGGATGGCTATAAAGTCGTAATTATTGGCGACGAGGACCATCCTGAGGTCCAGGCGGTTATGGGCTGTGCCAAGGATGCGGTTGTCATTGCTGATGAAAATGATTTACATAAACTGCCCCAAAATGTCAGGCTGGGGATTATTTGTCAGACTACGCAAAGTCCGGAGCACTTCGGCAGGGTGCTTGGTGCAATAGGACGGTTCGGCTTTAGTGAGTTGAAAGTAATAAATACTTTGTGTAAGGAAGCAATAAAAAGACAGGAATCGGCTGTGCAATTGTGCAGGGAGGTGGATATAATGTTCGTGCTCGGCGGTCTGGAAAGTGCCAATACGTGTCAGCTGGCCGAGCTTTGCAAAAAATATAATAAACAAACGTTTCATTTGCAAAACTGGAAAGAGCTTGATAAAAATATACTTTCCGGTAAGAATATAGCCGGTGTTACGGCAGGAGCTTCGACCCCGGATTGGATTATAGCAGAATTTGTAAAGAATTTAGAAGCTTTTGATGCCCGTAGCAAATAGAAATCTGTATCGCCTCTGAATAGAATAAGAATGTAATTTGCATTTGCTGCGTGTGCAAATGTGTTTTTATGAATGATTAACCCAGGACGTTGTATTTGTGTCCGGCACCAATTAGGCTCATGCCTAATTGGTGCGGGGTTGCACAAAGGCTTATTGGCGTAAATGTGGGGCGCTGATAAGTCAAAAGCAAGACTCCACAGAGGGAATGGGATTTATGGTAGATAGAAATATAGTTAACAAATTGGGATTATCGGAAGAGAAGCTTGACCAGCAGGTCAGCGAGATGTTTGGTGAGCAAGAAAATGAGTTTTTGGAAGAGGCTTTACAGACCAAGGTCGATTCTTGTCTGCCGGGTACTATTCTTAAAGGGACGATTGTATCGCAAATAGGCAATGATGTTATCGTGGAGGTAGGTCTCAAAAGCGAAGGGATTGTCGATGCCGGTGAATTTGAGGGACCCGACCAGGTAGAACCGGGCGTTGAGATCGAAGTGCTTCTTGAAGATACTGATTCTGAAAGTGGGCTTGTGCTGTTGAGCAAGCGCAAAGCCGACATAATCAGAGGCTGGGAAACAATTCTCAGTGCGAACAAAGAGGGTGACGTTGTTAAAGGCAGGGTGATACGGCGAATCAAGGGCGGTTTGCTTGTTGATATTGGAGTGCCCGTGTTTTTACCTGCCTCACAGGTTGATATAAGAAAGCCGGGCGACATCAGCAGGTTCATCGGCAAAGAAGTGGATTGCAAGATTCTCAAGATCGATATTGAAGGCCGAAACATTGTCATATCGAGGCGAAAACTTATAGAAGAAGAACGCCGCAGCAGTAAGGAAAAGATTCTGACCGATATCGAGGTCGGTCAATTGCGGAAAGGTATTGTGAAAAACATCGCTGACTTCGGTGTGTTCGTGGATTTGGGCGGCCTGGATGGTCTGCTGCATATTTCTGATTTGAGCTGGGGCAGAATATCACATCCCTCAGAAGTTGTTCAGCTTGACCAGGAAATAGAGTGTATTGTTGTCGGTGTTGATAAAGCGCACGAGAAGATTTCATTGGGTCTGAAGCAGAAAACGTCCAGCCCCTGGGAAGATGTTGAGCAGCGTTATCCGCTCGGAGCCAGGGTCAAGGGCAAGGTTGTAAATGTGATGAACTATGGCGTTTTTGTTCGGCTGGAAGATGGGATTGAAGGGCTCGTGCATATCAGTGAGATGAGCTGGACAAGGCGGCTTGCACATCCGGGAGAGGTAGTTAACCTTGGGGACGAAATAGAGGTGATTGTCCTGAATGTTAACAAGGAAAAGCAGGAAATCTCGCTGGGCATCAAGCAGACCCAAACCAATCCATGGGCGGTAGCTGCTCAGAAGTACCCTGCAGGAACGATTGTTACCGCCAAGGTGCGTAGTTTGACCAATTTCGGTGCCTTTGTCGAGGTAGAGCCTGGCGTTGATGGTATGATACACATTTCGGATTTAAGCTGGACCAGGAAACACAGCCATCCCGGTGAGGCCCTGCAAAAGGGACAGGAAATAAAATGCGTTGTTCTGGAAGTCAATGAAGAAAAACGGCGGGTATCGCTGGGTATCAAACAGATAGCCGAAGACCCCTGGATACGGGCCATACCGGAAAAATATATTCCGGGGCATATTATTAAAGGCAAGGTGGCAAAGCTTACTAATTTTGGCGCGTTTGTCGAGCTTGAATCGGATTTGGAGGGACTGTTGCACATCTCTGAGCTTGCCGACCACAAAATTGATAAGCCTCAGGATATTGTTAAGGTCTCAGATGAAGTGGAAGTTAAGATTCTGAAGGTGGATACCGACGCCCGTAAAATCGGTTTGAGTTTGCGAAGGGTCCAGTGGGCTGCTGAAGAACAAGCGGCCGAGTCCGCCAAGCAGCGGGCACCGGCGGGGCCTGAAAGGGTTCTTTCTGATGCTGATGTGGACCGGCTTGCAAAACCGGAGGAGAAAACCGACCAGGGCAAAGACACTGATGCTGAGCCGGGCGAGGCGGACAAGAAGGAGGTTGAGGCAACCGAGGCCGAAGCCGGCGATGCCGGAGAGGCAAAAGTGGAAAGTAAATCCATTTTGAGAGTTTTCAAACGCAAAAATGATGTGCCTTCAGAAGACCCTAAAAGCCCAACACGCCAAGAGCCTGAACAAGCCCAGAGCGAGCCTCAAGAAGGCACAGATGCCCAGAGCCAGGCCGGAGATGATAGTAGTCCCAAGGAGAAGGAGAAAAACGAGGAAGAAGAAGCGATTAGAAATAGAAAATCTAAGGGTTTGTAACACTCTGTAAATACAAAAGTTATACGTTTTTGCATAAATTTAGTGAAATTTTATCACTTTTTATAAAATTTTCCTTGACGAGAATATAGCTGATTTGGTACAAAGGATGTATGTAAAGCCGGGGAGTTTTAACGGAGTTTGACTTTCCGGGTATAAAATATCTACAGTTCCTGG
>JBDRTM010000475.1:0-5087 GCA_043824065.1 Planctomycetota bacterium
TCGGCATTACCATTTCCGACAGCACCTTAAACACGAGCTTGAATTGTTCGTCGTATTGACGTTCCATAGCCTCGATTTTTCGCCTAAGGGCAGAGTTTGTGGTCAAAATCTCACGCAGTTTAACAAAGGTCCTCATTATTGCGATATTGACCTCAACAGCCCTTTTGCTGCGCAGGACGCTGGATAACATAGCAACACCCTGTTCGGTGAAGGCGTAAGGCATGTATCGGCGCCCGCCTCGGCTTTCTTTTGAGATGCCAATTTGGCATCTCAAAAAAATCTCATACTCTGCTTTAGTTAGCTGAAACATAAAATCAGTAGGGAAACGTTCTATGTTACGCTTAACTGCTCTGACCAAAGCCCCTGTCTGGACCCCATATAGTTGCGCTAAGTCGCTGTCAAGCATAACCTTATGTTTGCGAACAAGGTAAATGCACTGCTGTATTCGCTCGATAGGAATAATTGAGCATGTGCTTTTAGGCATTCTTGAACGCTCCGGAATTTATCAGAATCTTGAGGTCACAATTTGTGACCACCTAATCTCGAAATTCCAGTTTGGAAGTATGTGTTTAGCCGCTGTTGGTTTATTGGTAGCACGGCCATCTTGGCCGTGTTTTCACAGGCTGGAAGCCTGTGCCACGTCAGGTAACTACTGATTCAGTTGTCTGGCTAAACACATACGTTCGGAACTTCAACTTACAGCTTATCCATAATCCTCTTTGCCGTCAAACTCAAACTCCGAGCGTCCTTAGTGCAGCCGAGCCAGCCTTGAATTCTCAACTCCTGAATTTTGCAGAAGCTCTAACATAAACCTCAACGTGGAGTGATACCATTCGCAGGGCCGTCAAGTTGCAGAACGATGATTGTGTCGAGTTCCTTCCGATATGCTTTCAGGACAGAGATTTCGATGGCCAGTTCGGTTTGCCTGACAGTTACGGCCCCGCCGGTCATAACAGAGCTTGCAATGATTTTCTTTGGGATAGGCGGCAGCGTAAGGGTATCCTCATCCCAATTCAGAACGTGGATGTAAATGATATTGCCTTTGTGTGTGCTGGCGCCCCAGTTGCCCGGCTTAAATGGTCCGCCGCGTGTGGCGTAAATACTTCGTCCGTACTGTCTGAGCCAATTTCCCATTTCTTTGAGTCGTGCGACCTGTCTCGGCTCGATTAGACCATCCGGCATAGGCCCGACGTTGAACAGGAGATTGCCATCCCCGCCGACCACCTTTATCAGAGTCTGGATGCACTGTTTTAGCGATTTGAACTGGTCATTAGGTTTCCAGGCCCACTGCCGACAAATTGTCATGCAGGTCTCCCAGGGGCGGTCGTTCTGGAATTTTCCGATCCTCTGTTCCGGCGTGTCGTGGTCACCGGGCAGCCCTGCCCGGTTGTTGATAATAACGTGGGGCTGAAGCCGCCGAATCATCCTGAATAGATTCTCCGAATCCCAATCTTCCGCCTTGCCGCTAAGACCGTCAAACCAGATGATATCAATCTTGCCGTAGTTGCTGCAAATCTCCCGAAGCTGGCCATGCAGAAACTTGATGTAACGCGGATGATTTTTCGTTCGGTAGTCCGGATGATACCAGTCGGGTGGAGAATAATAGTAGCCGAGCTTTAATCCCGCCTTGTGACAGGCATCAGCTAATTCTTTCACGACATCACGCTTGAATGGCGAGTTGGTAATTTTATAGTCCGTCAATTGGCTATCGAACATTGAAAAGCCGTCGTGATGTTTGCTCGTGAACACCAGGTACTTCATACCGGCGTCTTTGGCGATTTGTACCCATTCGTCCGCATTGAAATTGACAGGATTGAATTGCTTATAGAGATTGTCATAAATCTCTACTGGGATTGAGCCTGTAGATTTATCCTTTCGTCCCCGTCGTTCACCGCCCCGGGACCAGCCGATTTCCGTCCCTTTGAGACTGACCGGGCCCCAGTGGATGAACAGGCCGAATTTCATCTCACGCCACTGTTGAATCTTCTGCTTGTCGGCTCTTAAGAAATCCGCGGACCCTTTTAAACTCTTGGCATTGACCTGCTCGATAGAACAGACCGTAAGTGAACACACCGCCAATCCTAACCAAACTACAAGTAACCTTTTAACCCATTCATTTCTTAACATATTTCCAGCCCTTTCCATTTATTTATAGAATACGTGTTTACATAAGGACAATAATATAACGGAAAAGGGCAAAAAACGAAACCTAATGTTTGCTTTTTACGGCAGACTGAGCAGGGTCTAACATAAAAACGCTCTATAATGCTTGCAAATAAGGTATGTTACGGTTTGACGATAGTCGTATGTCCAGCATCGAACATTCTTACGCCGCCGGAGTCTAATTGGAGGATTAGGCCTTTTTCGGGATCTATTCCGATGCAATTACCGGTAAATTCCCGGCCGTTATAGTTAAGCTTTACCCTGTGGCCTAATTGAACGCTCAGGTTACGCCATTGGTCTATTACTTTTTCACTCGTTTGGGCTGCCACTTCAAGCCAGTGCTCCATCGAGGTAAGCAATCTTTTGGCCAGCCAGATACGGTCGGAAGTTGAGTGACTTTCGATGTCGATACTTGTTGCGATTGATTGTAACTCGTCAGGGAAAGAATCTTTCTTCTGGTGACAGTTTATTCCAATACCAATAATGCAGGTATTGCCGCTGTTATCTGTTTTTGATTTGAGCAGGATGCCGGCCACCTTTTTGCCGTTCAGCATTATATCGTTCGGCCATTTGATTTTTGCCTGGCCTTTGGCCGATTTGCCGATGGCTTCGGCGACCGCCACTGCGCAGGTCAGTGAGAGCAGCTCAGCATTTAGTTTATTGAAAGTTAAAACAATCGAACAAAGAATACTGTCCGAACGGCTGCTATGCCATTTGTTGTCGGCTCTGCCTCTGCCTGCGGTTTGTTCTTCAGCGAAAATCGCAAGGCCGTCGTTTCCTTTGTTCTTTGCGTATTCGGCGGCGACCGTCTGTGTGCTTGATGTGCGATTATAGACGAGGATTTTTCTGCCGATGCGTTTGGTTTTCAGATTCGCCTTTATCTTGTCAGGATCCAGCTCGTCTCGGCGAAGGCCCGAGCCGAAGCAGGGCAGGTCGGTTATTGGCATAACTTTAATTACCTGTCAAGTCCAATATCAACGGCTCTTGCCGAATGAGTGATTGCGCCCACGGCGATTCTGTCGATGCCGCACTGGGCGATGGCTGAAACGCTGTCTAATGTTATGCTGCCTGAGGCCTCGAGCAATGGTTTTTTGTTTTTGCCGCACATTTTGTTTCGCATATCGACGGCGTGTTTTAACTGCCATTGGCCCATATTATCCAGCAGCACAATGTCAATGCCCGGAATCTCCAGCACATAGTTGAGCTGGTCATCGACGTGGTCAACCTCTACTGCGACGAATTTGACGCCCTTTAGCTTTCTGGCCTGGCAGATTATTTTCCGCAGTTTAGGCTGGAAATTCCTGCCCAGCTGGGCCAGATGGTTATCTTTAATCAGAACACCGTCATATAGTCCGAGGCGGTGATTGTACCCGCCGCCACAGCGGACCGCGTACTTTTCGAGGATTCGCCAGCCGGGCATTGTCTTTCGAGTATCGTAAATTTTTGCTTTCGTGCCGTGGACTGCCCAGACATATTTGCGGGTAGTCGTAGCTATCCCGCTGAGTCTTTGTAGGAAGTTGAGCATAACCCGCTCGGCGCTGAGCATAGAGCGCAAAGGCCCTTCGATTGTAGCGAGTTTGCTCCCGACGTGGGCAGACTCGCCGTCATTTACACGTACTTTCAACTTGAGTCTTTCGTCATAGCATTTGAGAATCTCTCCGACGACATCCATTCCGCATACAACTATTTCCTCACGTGATATAATGTTCGATTTGGCAATAGTATCCTCTTTGAACAAAAGCGCACTTGTCAAATCACCTCGTCCGAGGTCTTCTTCAATTGCCATTTGGATAAGAGGCCTGGCTTTTGCAATGTTAAGTTTTTTCATCTTACTTTTGCCTTTTACTTAGCAATAGATTACGGGCCAAAGTCGTTTTTTGTTTTCGTGATACTCTGCACTTATCACAGATTAGCTTATTCGGGCAACCCGTATCAGAGCCACAATTCAAACAAGGAAATACCTTTTCTTTAACTTCCACTGATTATTACCTCCTGCGGCTGACAGAGAAAAATCTCACTCAAATTAAGCTCTTTGTTTACTTTATTGACCGCGACCATATATCAATGAATCAAGATATAACCGTAATTTCCTCATGAAAAGACCCCGTTCTACGGGTTGGATAATTCATAACCATATTAGCATAAATGGCTAACACCAACAAGTGCATAATTTTCGGCATGAGCACCGGCTCCGCGGTCCTCTTCGATTGCCATTCGGATAAGAGGCCGGGCTTTTGCAATGTTAAGTTTTTTCATCTTCTTTCTTTTCCTTTTGCTCTCAATTTGCTTTGTAGAAAGCCTTTGCAAAATGTCATTGCGAGGCCCGAAGGGCCGTGGCAATCTCTTGCGTAACAGACAGCAAAACCATCATTGTGTTTGAGATTGCTTCGCTCCGCTCGCAATGACGATCTCCGGGCTGATGTTTTCCACAAAGTATTCTCAATTTTCCGACGAAGCGGTCTTTTTCTTATGTCTTTTATGTTTTTTTGTAGCTAAAAAGTCGCTTTTCTTTTTCTTTGAGCTGACCAGAACCAGCTCCGGCAGCTCTTTCAGCTCCCGCAACTGGTCCCGCAGGAAAGCAGCCCGCTCAAAGTCCAGCGTCTGGGCCGCTTCAAGCATTTCCTTCTCAATTTGAGAAGCTAATTCGACCTTTTCGTACTCCGAATCGCCGAATCGCACCGCCTGGCGGGCGGTCTGCCTTGCTTTTATCTGCTCGGTCAGACTTTTACGGATTCCCTTTTTTATCGTTTCAGGTGTAATATTGTGCTCTTTATTGTACTTCAACTGAATTTTACGACGTCTGCTCGTTTCGTCAATAGCTTTTTCCATCGAGGGCGTAACTATATCGGCATACAAAAAGACAGTGGCGTTGATATTTCGTGCGGTTCTGCCGATAGTTTGTATCAGCGAGGTCTGACTTCGCA
>JBDRTM010000476.1:0-2675 GCA_043824065.1 Planctomycetota bacterium
CCATCCCCATGTCCACTTCATCGTGCCCGGTGGTGGACTGTCTCCGGACCGCAGCAAATGGCTGCCTTCCAACACTGATTTTTTTGTCCCCGTTGAAGCGCTGTCACCTATTTTTCGTGCCAAGTTCCGTGAAGCGCTCAAAAAAACCGATCTTTTCGACTCCGTTCCGGCCGAGGTCTGGCAAAAAGACTGGGTGGTTCATTGCAAACCGGTCGGCAACGGCAACAGCGCGTTGAAATACCTGGCGCCTTATATCTACAGAGTCGCTATCACCAACAACCGCATAGAAAAGCTCGAAAACGGGCAGGTGAGCTTCCGCTTTAAAAACAGCGACACCGATCAGTGGGAAACAGCCACTCTGCCGGCATTTGATTTTATCCATCGTTTTCTGCAACATGTGCTGCCAAAAGGCTTCGTTAAAATCCGCTATTACGGATTTCTATCTCCCAATAGGAGAAACCTGCTGGCGGTTGCCAAATACCTACTGGGCGACATCGGGGTCTCAGATGTCACCCCAACGTTAGAAGAACCGTATATCTGTCCACATTGCGGTGCAAAACTACTCTGGATCAAATCGCTGCCAAAATCAACAAGAGCTCCGCCATGAACACCCTGTATTTTACCAAATGGTTCAATTCCTCGTTCAGGGCATTGTTCTCTCAACCGTGCCCCAGGGATACTGCGCTCTTTGTGAGCCGAAATCACCATTGCCTCAGCGATCAATATGCGAATAGGCCGTCGACTGGTATGCCAAAGAACATCTTTGAAAGAAAATCTTTACACAGACACTCCATTACCGTAATATTGACTACTCAAAACGGTATATGTCCACTCTGCGGACACTCACTTTAAAATCCAAATGCAATGCAGGGCTTAGTTCAACCGGAATTATGTTTTGGCTTCGCAAAACATCAATTCTTTATTCGTTATAAGGAGAGTTATGCCACAAATAGCTAAATATAAATTACCAGTGAAACTGGATAAAGAAACTCTTGGGCAACGGCTTGCAAGAATAAGGAAGGAAAGAGGGTTTACTCAAGTCGAACTGGCTAAAGCAATCGGCATTACTCAAGTACTTGTTTCAGATTACGAACGGGGTAAGCTACGCCCTCATTATGAAATGATTATCAGCTTTGCGCAGACCCTTGGTGTGACGACCGATGAATTTCTTGGATTAAAGGAGCCTAAAAAGGATGTTAAAAAGCCAAGCTTGAAGATACAACGGAGGCTTAACAAAATCGAGAAGCTCCCTCCATCTCAACAAAGAGTTCTTCTTAAAACCATAGATACATTTCTTGAGGCTGCTGGAGAAAAATAAGGTGGCGTCTGCGTGCTCGGGCTCCAGCCCGCAAGCGGTCTTCCGGCACCTGCGCTCGCAGCCGATCTGATCTTGAGTATCAAACCCGCCCACCCCCCATAAAAACAGGCAGTAGCCGCTTGTCTGTTTTTATGGCCCTGCCTGGCGTGATAAATGCATCTTCTTTCATAATATGACTTAATTATTGTACATGCGCTTGTCTATTTTGATCTTAAAGCGGTAAGCGCACATCCAATAATTCATATTATGACATCAGCAAAGCATTTATCACGCCAGGCAGTACCAGACACGGAAGGTAAGCGGCTGCCAAATCTTATTATCTTTTCCCACCCACCACCCCAAAAAAAGAAAAAGGCGGTTAAAGAAGAAAATCCTCAACCGCCTTTGATCAGGCTTTCTTTCTAAAAAACTTTAAATGTTAAGAACGTCACCTATTTCCACAACCAGCCATTTTATTTCAAACAACATTCGATTAATGCACTATGTGAAGGTATTTATGATTAAACCTAAGCTACAGATCAGCAGAAGAATTATTACAAAAACGAAAAGCCAGCCATATTTTTCAACTCTTCTTTGTCTTCGGAGTTCTTTGTCACCTGTATACTTTAGTCGACCTGTATAGTACAGAAAGAAGAAAAGTGCTCCGATGAAGCCAATTATTGCCTCTACTATATTTATAATTTTTCCCATTTTTATTCCTAACTTCACTCGCAAGGATCGTTAAGCCTATAAATTTGCTCTGCTACGGTTCCGAAGACTTCCCAAGTTGATGGTATATTGCTGGTGTCACCATGAAAAACGAATTCAGCAACATCTAACGTCAATCCTTCTGCAAGCATCGGTATACCAACCGCAATAAATGGAGCTCCTTCTGGCAAAGTTAACGAGCCTCCAATTATCAAACCAGCTCCTAAGCCGGTTTTAAACAATGCGGTTTTTTCTCCTTTCGTAAGATTAGACGTCGGCAAATTAGGTATAGGGTTAAATGGGTCTGCCTCTACAATCAGCCCAAGCCGATCAACTTCATTAATCGGATTTCCATCTGCATACAAGAAAAGATTTATCCCCCCGGCCAATCCAATGGGATCCGGTGTCAGATATCTTCCCGTGGACGGATCGTAGTATCTGTGGTAATTATAATGCAGTCCTGTTTCCTGGTCATAGTATTGGCCCGGAAACCTAAAATTATTCTTCACACTGGAATTCGTATTGACGTCTGCCTCTCCAAAGGGCTTGTAGATCCCTTCCCAGACTACCGTGTTTGACGAGTTGGTCAGCATCTGGGGCGTGCCCAAGCGGTCATTGAGAAAATAGTACATGGATCCGGTACCTACATCCACCAGGGCGATGCGGCCCT
>JBDRTM010000477.1:0-3112 GCA_043824065.1 Planctomycetota bacterium
TGTTTGGGTGAACCCATTGCGACGAAAAGCAACTCTGCTTTGCTGTCATTGATTTGCCTTACTACTTCATCTCCGTTGTCGAAGTAGCCGTGCTGCCGGCCTACTATCCTTAAACCGGGATACGACGCCTGTAACTTGCGGCAGGTTTGCTCGTTCGAATCGGGGCTGGCCCCCAGTAGAAAAACCTGCCAGCCCGACCCGGCAGCCCTGTCGATCAGCCCCATAAAAAGATCCACCCCAGTGCATCGTCGAATGGATTTGCCATACATTATCCAGGCCGCTATGCATATACCTATCCCGTCGCAAATTCCAATATCGGCATTTCCCAGAACGTTCTTCATCACCGGATCGTAAAGCGCCTTGTAAACCTTCTCCGGATTGAGAGCAACACAGAAAGCCTTCTTGTGGGCCGCAATCCTGCTGGCGATACAATCTATGGCCTGGCTGCAAGATTCAAAGGGTACCACCGGGATTCCCATTATGTTAAGCGGTGTGGGAATATGTGCCGGCATCTTCAAAGTCTGTGTATTTGTCAAGGGTCCTGCTTTTTCTTTAATCGTGGTTCGGCGTGTCGTGCTGGCACGTTGGTCCAATGCTTCAGCTTCTTCCTCCTGCTCCGGTGGTGGGAACTCGTCCATCAGCCGTCCCAGCAGCATAGCCTGCCGGCCGCTTAGTTCCAGATAGCTATCTGCCCAAATACGTGCCCTTATCTCCCATTCTGCTGTCCCATTTCCATTAAGCGGCAGGATAAGCTTCATTGTTTTATCAGTTGTGAATATGTCCTCCGGCGCATTCCAGGTACGGGTATTTACGTAATGGCCGTTGCAGCGTTTCCACACCCCGATACTTTGAAAATGCATTTGTTTGGCCATGACGCACACCGCCTCCCACCATGCACGGAAAGACCTTGATTCCCTCATCCTCAATTGGGCACTTTCAAAATTACGCTTCTCCTTCCTTGCTTCACGTGCGATGGCCCAGTTACGTTTTAGGGCTATTAGTATTCCGCGATAACGCCTGCCGTGCAGGCATGCGAACATTGAAAACAACAATAGTAGCCCACCCATCAGCAGTCCTATCGACCACCCGCCTTCCGTGGTTAACATAAACACCCCAATACAGGCGCCTATGGCTGTCACCGCATAAATAACTATAACCACGGTGCGGTGATTCAAGCCAAGATTCAACAGACGATGATGCAAGTGGTTTCGATCGGAAGATAATATCGAACGCCGCTCAAGAAAGCGGCGACCAATAATGACAAAGCCTGTATCGAGAATCGGCACACCCATTACCAAAAATGGAATCGCCAGCCCTACTAATGTGGAAGTCTTTGTCTGGCATATTATGCTGCCGGCTCCAATCAAAAAACCGAGAAACATGGAGCCGCAGTCGCCCATAAAAATCTTGGCGGGATAGAAGTTAAAGAACAGAAAGCCCGTAACACTACCAAGCAGCGCCAGCATCAATACCACCATTGCTGCCTGACCGACCCAAAGAGCCAGAAGTACAATTGAACCGCACACAATGGCCGCTATCCCGGCAGCAAGACCGTCCAGCCCGTCAATAACGCTCAAACACACCGTAATCGTCACTATCCAAAATACCGTAAGCGGCCATGCCGCCCAACCAGTCTCAAGTACAAACCACGTTCCCACGGAAATGGAACGCATCGTTGCCCCTGAAGCACAGATCGCCAGCGAGGCCGCGATAAGGCATAACAGTTTGACATAGCCTCCCAGAGAACGCAGATCATCAATCAAGCCCACAATAAATATGAAACTGGCCGCTACCAGTAATACGATGAATTCCGTCCGCGCCTCACGGAAAGACTGGCCGATGTTGTTATCCAGGAAAAACACGGGCAGCACCAGGGCAAGTGTCGATACCACAAAAACAATTCCGCCGATACGCGGGATGGGTGTTTTGTGCACCTTGCGCGGGCCGGGAGCATCGACCAAACGATACCTCTTAGCCAGTCGCGAAACAATCGGCACGAGAAACATCGCCACCAGCATCGTCCCAAAGTAAACTGTCACATAGGTTTTCACTTGCTAATCAATCCGTTTTTCTTTTGACGGCTTGGATTTTGAACCGAGTGTTCAAACATCCCAAGCATCCTTACAATCCTGTCGACAACAGCGATGGCGCAGACTCCGTCCCCGTGGGTTGCAGTAGGAAATCTTGCATAATTCCCTACAAAGCAAAAGCTTATGCGTGCCTTTGGACACGCTTTTTAACCACAGGGGGTCTTAGCACTCTTGCGAAGTTCTTTGCGAGCAAGGTGCTGTTTTCAAACAATGCCTTCACCGTGCGCACATTTGCAATGGATCCACACATTTCGCGCGCACCACAAACCGCAGGACACACAAAGTGCCCTTTGTCAAACGATAATTGGTGCGTCCTTGCTTTTCGGCGGGAAATACCTCGTATATAGAGGGATGCTTTTCACCACCACATCTCCGTCCCTTCATCCTACAGGAAATAGAACCAATTCTGAACTATTTCAAAACTAATTATTTGTACTACAAATTATTCTCTTAAAATGCTATTGTGGTGACTACGTATATTATTTAAAAAGTTTTTTCAAGCGTAAACCAACTTGTTCAGAAGAAAGATTAAGTATTGTGGTTTCCCACATTACCCCCATTATCTTTCGATTTATAGCATCTCACAGCCTTTTATATTTATTTGGTTTACAACAATTTGCTCGCAAGTTAATGGGACAGTAGAGATATGCAATCTATTCTCAGAAACTTCTGAGAGTCAGATGTAAAAACAGAAAAGAACTGCAGAAATGAGTAAGCTCGGTACCTTCGAACTAAACCAAAACTTGGCAGCCGTGGAAATTAGGGCATCTTGTTTGTTCGGAAGAATATGCAGTACATTAGTAGGTGTGAATGACTACTCACTGGTGTTTTTCAGCATCTTGGTTGGCATTGTCCCGTTTTTGTTTTGCCGGCAGCTCAACCAGCCCCATCATGGCAGCTCGTTTGACCAGGTCAACTACGTTATCGACATCAAGCTTGCGCATAAGGTGACTCCGATGCACTTCGATGGTCCTTACGGAACGGTGCAGTAAATAAGCTATTTCCTTGTTACTTTTGCCGGT
>JBDRTM010000478.1:0-8900 GCA_043824065.1 Planctomycetota bacterium
TTTACGTTCATTTTGGCCTTTCGGAAATTGGGTTTGTTTTGCATAAAAAGTAGCTGATTTGTAGAGTGTTCTCGACAGATGTAGAGGTGCAAGTTAGTGAAGAGTGAGCTAAAGTGCCTAAAGTGAGCTAAAGTTGGATTCTCGATGCTCATGATTGGTAATTTCTCTAAGGGTTTTCCGTTTCGCTCCAATATTAATTGGTTTTTTTTGAGAATTTTTACCCCTCGCTGACGCTTGGGGCTCTGTACGCACCCTGGCTTACTGACATGCAATCTGAAATGTCTGTTTTTCTCCGCTTAGGGGCGGTTTATGTCTGCCTGCTAGCTAACATATGGGTATTTTAACGTATTTTCAAACAATGTCAACAAAAAAATGACCAAAAAAGCACTTTTTTTAGCCACAGAGAACGCAGAGATTTTTTTAGACAGGATTGACACTGTTTTTTTTAGACACGGATTGACACGGATTCACACTGATAGTTAAATAGTAAGTAACCACGGATTAGCACGGATTTATCAAGTGAGATGCCGGGTTGGATTCTTGATGCTGGCTGCTCGTTAGTGAGGAGTGAGCTAAAGTGAACTAAAGTGCCTAAAGTGAGCTAAAGTTGGATACTTTCCACAGGACGCCCAATGGCGGATGCTGGATTCTTGATGCTTGATACTTCGTCATCAACTTTTGCGTTTAGGCCGTTGCTCCGCAGGGCCCCTTACGGGGCTAACGGTATCTCTTTCATTATTCTCTCCTACCTCCGCCCAGCCTGCCACGTAGGGCGCGATATTTCGCACCATTAGCCTACATCTGAGTTCAATTCTCCCTCTATCCGGAACTCTTGAATTTCGCATTCACCGCACATCGTATCATCGAAGCGTATTGACTTGAGCTTTGAATAGATCTGTTGATCAAGGCTTTTGCATTCTTACTCTGAGGCACGGGAGGTTTAAGATTTGCCAATTCGTAGATAAGTTCTAATTTATCATAGCAGTCTTTGCGCATATCATTCAATTCATCTCTGTCTAATCCTAATGCCTTGATTGTAGCTTTTCCTCTTGGTTTATCGTCTATGGCAAAAATCACTTCCGATCGAAACGATATGAATTTTTCCACGTCCTCGGTGGGATTTATGAAAAGAGGCTTCTCTAAGTTTATGACATCATTATGTGATTTCGCTCTATCACCCTGCTTTATTAGTGGAAAAAGACTTTCCTTGTAACGTTGATTACAGAGCTGGCAGGAAAGAAATAAATTAGACCACTCGTATGCCAGCCAATAATAACCAGGTCTCTCCAGCGGTGCCCCTGATTTTTGTCTTACTCCTGCCTTGGGCCTGAAATGCTCGACATCACCGTACGAGATGTGAGTAACCTTAGATTCACAAAAGCAACATTTATCATGCTGGGCTTTTGTTAAGGCAGCTTTTACAGTTCTATGACCGTATATGTTCGAATCAAAATCAAATTTCTTCTGGCCTTCATCATATACCTTGCTATTCTGCGTATATGAATTGCAATTTGCCAGGGTTTTCTTTTTACCCTTAGTACGAAGTATTTGTGGAGCCAGCTTGGGCTTGTCGACCCTTATCACTTTTTACTACTCTCCCGGTTTTTCACGCTTTTTGCGGCTTGCCTTATGATATCCATTGCTTCTATGTCCTCCGGCGTCTCGGCTGCCGGCAAATAGCCCATCTGAGATTCTATCTTCTTGAGCTCTGCCGTATCGGCTTTGGTGAGTTTAGCTTTTGAAAGCAATTTCCTGCGTTGTTTTTGCAGTTCTCCTATTTCAACTGAACGGCTACTTTCCAATCCGAATAGACTTGTTAGTATCTGATCTGCTCTCCAACCCAGAACAGATAGTGGATTATTGTCGATAACAACGTGATCACCTTCACGTCTAAGTAGGACGATATTTGCATTCGCAGCCGCCTGCACTACCAGCGGACTATGTGCCGTAACAATAAACTGAGTATTGACAAATCTTTCACTCAAAAAATTCATTATTGTCCGCTGCCATTTGGGATGTAAATGCAAATCGATTTCATCGATCAGTACTATCGCCGGTTCAGCCAAAGGATTGAGGCTTTTTGGGTATCTCTCGAACATTCGATTCGCCAGGTCAACCATCCATGAAATCATAGCCCTGTATCCCAAACTCAGTCCATTCAAGCTAACCCATCCATCGGGTGTCTTAAACTCGACTCTGGGTTTTAGATTTTCCCTGGTAGGTTCAGTGACTCTTATATCATTAACTTCTGGAAGCAGGTTTATCAATACATCTCTAATCTGGTCCCGTCTCTTTAGCGCCTTTCTTCCGATCGTTGACGAAGTTTTACTAGCTTTCGCTGAATAGTCAGCCTGGAGCAGCCATTCTTCTGCGTTTATCAATTCCACGTCGTCTTTGAAAAGACTCGCAGTTGGATCACCAAGCTCCTTTTCGGAAAGTGAACTTTCTCCCATTATCCTAGAGGCGCCATACCCATAACATATTAACTCCCTAAGCTCGCGATCCCCGTATACTCGTGTGCTTTTTGTCCAACTGTCTTCATGCTTACCTCCCACATAAGAATGAGCTCGAATCCCAACTTCTAGTTTTTCCGTCCTACAACGCTTCTTCAATTCGGTAATCTTTGCTCCAAAACACGCTTCTCCATAAATGAAAGTTGTATCTTTTTCTTTCTTTCTGAATAGATCCCATCCATCCTGTGACGTGTCAGCACTAAACAATCGTGATTCCATAGAGACACTATACTTCGCCCAGTCAGACTGCAGTGGCTCTGAATCTTTGACAATCGGCTCCAGAGCAACAAAACACTGAAGCAGGGTTGTCTTGCCTGTATTATTGTCCCCTAAAATAACTGTCCACTGTGCAGGCCTATCGTGACCATTAGAAACATCAATAGTCTGCTTCGGACCGAAACATCTCGCATTTTCAACGCTCAGTGACAGGAAATATGCTGGAGGGAATGCTTTACGCTTAGCAGGTTTCTTTTTGAGAACTGTCTTCTTCCTGGTAAACTTCCTCTTAGAAACTTTCTTCTTTGTAACCTTCTTGACAACATTCTTCTTGGCCATCTTATTATTTCCTTAGAATAGTCAGGCTGACCGCCTATTCTCAGATTATCTGTATATAGTAGATGAAGTCTGAAACCGCGTCAAATAAAAACAGTACATTTGTTAAATAAGCATTGGAGACGACGCATGAATCTGGGGCCACTTTACTTATTTCTCCCTTTCATTGAGGTCCTTTCGTATCTCGCATATTGTTCTTCAAACAGATGCTTCAATCCTTCGGCTGCCCCTTCGGCTAAATCAGGACTGCATCAGTAAGGTTTAGATTATCTCACGAGAGTCTGTTTGTCAACAAGAATAATGTTGGGGCGAGCCCCACCCTACAAAGCTGGATTCCCGCTCCTTCGACCCATTCGACTGGCGCTCAGAGCAGGCTTTGCTCAAGACAGGTTTGGTACGGAGCACGCATAAGAGATTGCGTCGCCCCTTCGACTACGCTCAGGGCAGGCTTGCCGGCGACGGCTAAACAAACCAACAACTGCGAAAAAGCTGGATTCCCGCTTCCGTGGGAATGACAGTTTGGAGTTACCGGCAATTAATAAATAGAATTGGTATCAGATATGAAAAAGCCATATATGGAATTAAGAATATCCGTGTTTCGGGACGAAAAACCGGTTTTTGTCTCGAAAGTTAAATTTTTTAATGAAAAGAGTTGATTTGATTTTGCGTGTTGGGTATATTTGCTGACTTGTTATTGCTCTGTCGCACGGGGTCGAGTTGAGTTTTGAGTGTTTAGTGCTAAGTTTTGAGTTGGAACTAAAAACTCAAAACAAAAAACTTAAAACTCGTTTGGGGTCAGCAGTATCACGGCGTGGCTGACTCAAGCCTCCGGCGGGGCCAAATCGGGCCCCCACGTCTGCTATCGCAGATGAGCGTGTGGGTTTCCGTGACAATCAATTTACTATTGATTATTGACTATTGACTATTGATTATTGAAGAGAAAAACAAAATAGTCAATAGAAAATAGTCAATTGTATTACCCGATGGTGTAATTGGTAACACATGGGCTTTTGGTGCCCACATTCCAGGTTCGAGTCCTGGTCGGGTAGCTTTGAAATTTATTATTTATTATTTACTATTGACTATTTAAAAGAGAAGGCAGCTTTGTTTTGCTTGTAATGACGAGCAGAACAAAGAATAGAATATTGGACGTGATTTTATGGCTGAAAGAGTAGCTATAATTTTGGCAGCGGGTGTCAGTAAGAGGATGAATACCCAGATAGCAAAGGTGCTGCATGAGGTATGCGGACGGCCTATGCTGGCATACGTGCTCGATGCCTGCCGTGAAATTGACGTCTCGAAAATATATGTCGTTGTTGGCTTCGATGCGGAGCAGGTGAAAGGGCGATTCGACCCTCGTCGTTTTGCTTCGAGCTCAGCCGAGCCGCAAACCGAAGCAGCAGCCGACAATATTGTCTGGGTGCAACAAGACGAGCAATTGGGAACAGCTCATGCGGTTTTGTGCTGCAAGGAATATCTTAGAGATTTTGACGGCGAGACGCTGATACTTTGCGGCGACGGGCCTTTGATTCGAGCAGGGACATTGAAGAGGCTTATAGAAAAGCACGAGGCGGGGCAGTCGGCGGCGACATTGGCAACGGCGGTCCTGGATGACCCGAGCGGGTACGGGCGAATAATCCGTGATGCATACGGCAATATGCAGGGTATCGTTGAAGACAGCGACTGCACGCCGGGACAGTTAGCTATCAAAGAAATTAATCCGAGCAATTATCTGTTCAGCAATAAAATACTTTTTGAAGCGATAGAGAAGGTCAAGCCCGACAATGTTAAAAAAGAGTATTATCTGACAGATGCGGTCTCCGGTATCATTGGGACAGGTCATAAGGTTGAAGCGATTACGGCATTGTCGCCTGAAGAGGCGGTGGGTATCAACAGCAGGGCACAGCTTAGCGCAGCGAGTAAGATTATGCAACGGCGAATTCAGCGGGAGTTAATGGAAAACGGCGTAACAATAGTTGACCCTGATAATACGTGGATTGATGCGAGAGCGCAAATCGGACAGGACACCGTGATTGAGCCGTTTACGTATATTCACGGCGAGGTCAAAATCGGCCAGGGCTGTCGAATTGGGCCGTTTGCTTATTTGAGGCATGGGACGGTTTTGAAAAATGATATTGTGTTAGGCGTTTATACGGAAGTTAAGAATTCGATTTTGGCTGATGGCGTTCGGGCCCGGCACCTCAGCTTTAGCGGTGATGCTACTGTGGGAGAAAACGTTAATATCGGGGCCGGCTCGATAACGGCCAATTTCGACGGTCAAAATATCAGCCGAACAAATATCGGTAATGACTGCTATATCGGTTCCGGCGCAGTGCTGATAGCGCCGCTTGAGCTAAAGGACAGCTCACATATAAATGCAGGGACAGTGGTTTCGCAAAAAAGTATAAATGAATTAGGCGGAAAGGCAGAGAGAGATGTTTCTGAGGGACAATCTGAAGATATTTTCCGGCAGCAGTAATCCGGCATTAGCAAGTGATGTTTGTAAGTATTTGGGGATTCCGGTCGGCGGCGCGCAGATAGACAGATTTCCGGATGGAGAGAAGGTCATCAGGGTTGAGGATGATGTTCGGGGTAGAGATTGCTTTGTTTTGCAGTCAACGTGTGAGCCTGTTGATGAGCATTTGGTGGAGCTTTTAATTTATTTGGACTGTTTGCGAAGGGCCAGTGCCAGTCGTATCACTGCGGTTATTCCTTATTTCGGCTATGCCCGGCAGGACAGGAAAGACGAAGGACGTGTGCCCATTACGGCAAAACTGGTGGCCAATCTTATCACGACTGCCGGGGCCGACAGGGTATTGGCGATAGACCTGCACGCCGAGCAGTTACAGGGTTTTTTCGATATACCGGTTGACCATCTGACGGGCGAGCTGGTATTGAATAAGCATTTCAGAGATAAGAAGATTAATAACCTGACGGTGGTTTCACCGGACGTTGGTAATATGAAGATTGCAGCCAGATATGCGGAGCACCTTGGGGGAGAGCTGGCGATTGTGTATAAAAAACGAGTCAGCGGCAGCGAGGTCGAGGCCCATGAGATGATAGGAGAGGTCGAAGGCAGAAATATCCTGATGTGCGACGATATTATTGCCACGGCCGGGACAGTGTGCAGTGCCGCCGGTCTGCTTAAGGAGCGTGGGGCTGAGAAAATATATGTCGGTGCCACACACGGCATTTTTGCATTGCAGGCATTAGAACGACTGGCCAAAGCGCCAATTGAGGAAGTGGTAGTAACCGACACTATACCATCGAGTGAACAGGCCAAAAAGGTTGACAGTGTTAAGGTATTAAGCGTAGCAGCTATGTTAGGCGAAGCGATAAAGAGAATTCACAGAAATGAATCGATTAGTAACTTGTTCAACAATATTTGATTAGGATAGAAGATCGGACATCCCATTTTGCAATAATGCAAAAGATGATGACCCGATTGAAGAGAGGATATAATGGAAAAAATATTGCTTCTGAAAGCAGAATTACGGGAACACGCCGGGTCAAAGCACGCAGCAAAGGTGCGTAAGCAGGGCAGAATACCTGCTATTGTATATGGGCATAAGCAGGAACCGGTGGCTATTTCGTTAGATGCACACAACTTCGTGGAAAGACTGCATCACGGACATCGTCTGATGGATGTGCAGGTCGGCCAAAAGAAAGAAAAGATGATAGTCAAAGACCTGCAGTATGACTATTTAGGTAAAAACATCATTCATGCAGACCTGATGCGGGTTAGCGTAACCGAAATGGTTAAAGTAACAGTTCCTATTGAGCTTAAAGGCGCAGGCGCAGCTAAGGGCACGCACGAAGGCGGTATTATTGAAGCGCATGCAGACCACCTGGAAATTGAGTGCAAGGCAACTGATATTCCGGAAGCAATCGCTGTCTCGGTGAAAGAGGTGGGAGTTGGTGACGCCTTGCATGCCAGCGACATTGAGCTTCCGGATGGTGTGAAACTGGTAAGCTCGCCTGAGACGCTTGTTGTTACGTGCCACTTGGTTGCCGCTGCCAAGACCACCGAGCAGGTTGAAGAGGAAATGCCGGCTGCTCCTGAGGTCATTAGCGAAGCTAAGGAGGCTGAGGGAGAGGAGAAAGAAACTTCAGAAGGCAAAAAATGAGGCCGTTTGGGCACAAGTGAACTATGGACGATATGAAAATTGTCGTCGGCCTGGGTAATCCGGGCGATGAGTATATTGATACGCGACACAATACGGGATTTAAGGTAATTGATTCGCTGGCCGAGGCGTTAGAAATAGAGGTAAGAAAAAGGAAATTCAGCGCTCGTTTCGGGTCGGGCGAATTTGCAGATAAGAAGTTTATATTGTTAAAGCCGTGGCAGTTTATGAACCGCAGCGGGCAGGCTGTTGCGACGGCGGTGGGTTTTTACAAGCTCGACTCCGGAGACTTGCTGGTGGTAACGGACGATATGGACCTTGAGCCGGGCCGGATTCGGATTAGGGCGAAAGGCTCAGCCGGGGGCCATAATGGTCTGGCTGATATTATCGAAAAGCTCGGCACGAATGAGTTTGCTCGCTGCCGGATCGGCATTGGCCAAAGTGGTAGAGAAGATGCTGTGGATTATGTTCTTAATAAGCCCACAATGGCAGAGAAACCACTTCTTGCCGGGGCGATTGAGAAGGCGCGGGAAGCAGTGCTTTGCTGGATAGAACACGGTACCGAGAGAACGATGAACGAATTTAACAGGTTCGATGAATGAGCATCGTGCCTTGTGCGTTAGGAGCAATAAAGTTATGCAAAATTGACGATGTCACCCCTGCGAAAGCAGGGGTCCAGAGCGAAAAAGCTGGATTCCCGCTTTCGCGGGAATGACAAATACTGTTTCCGCAACAGGAACTAAATAATCAAATAGACGCCTGCTGGTCAATAATTTATTGTTTGAAAAGAAAAAATTAAAAGGCAATTTTTTCTTTTCAAAGTATGCCTAACCTCGATTTTGCAAAAGTGTTTTTTGAATAAGGTAAAACAGATAATTTGATATAGAATAAATTTAAGCTGGAGGTAATTAGCTTGGAAACCGTAGCGAAGAACAAATTATACGAAGGTATGTTTCTTATTGATTCGTCCCAGGCCGGGGCAGATTGGGACGGGATTATCGCAGCTATCAGAACGATACTGGAAAAAGCCGGGGCTGAGATTGACTCGATAAGAAAATGGGACGACCGGAGGCTGGCCTACGAGATTAAAGGCAAAAGCAGAGGGACGTATATCCTAAGTTATTTCAGGGTCGATGGCGAAAGGATACAGGACATCGAAAGGTCTGTTCAGCTCTCAGAGAAGATTATGCGTGTTCTGATTCTCAGCGCTGAACGGCAAAGGCCCGAGGATATTGAGAAAGATACTCCTGCCACGAAGGTGGAAATGGAAAAGGAAAACCGGAAAGCGTCCAAAAAAGCAGCCCAGGAGCCTGAAGTGAAGCAGGTGAGCGCTCCGGAAGAAGCGGGAGAAGCTGAAAAAGCAGAAGGAGTCGAGCAAAGGGAAGAAACTAAGCAGTCTCCGGAAGAAGCGGGGGAAGCTGAGAAAGCAGAAGGAGCCGAGCAAAGGGAAGAAACTAAGCAGTCCCCGGAAGAAAAGACTGAGGATTCGCCGGCATCAGAGGTAAGCGCGGGGCCAGAGGTAATCGCGGGTCCAGAGGTAAGCACGGCGGCGGATGATTTGATGGAAAAGCAGCCGGGACAGGAACAGGTTGAAGGTTCCGAACAGGCCGACGAACAAGAGCAACGAGCGTCTCAGGGTATCTAACAAAAAGACAAAATGCTGAAAAGAATAAAGAGGAAGAAATTGTTTAACAGATTTAAGGTTGAAGCA
>JBDRTM010000479.1:0-2771 GCA_043824065.1 Planctomycetota bacterium
GGCCGCTGACTCATAATCCGGTTCAATTATTACTCTCATAAATTTGTCCTCGTCACTTGGGTTAGCAGTTAATTGGTTAATTGGTGAGTGGTTAATTGACTACTCACTACTCACCAGTTTCTCCATTCGGCTGATAAGCTCATCGCCGAGGGCTGTTTTGCTGATTATATGTTTTTCAATTTCCAAAACGAAACTGTTTTCTTCGAATGTCCCCCTCACCTGCTCGAAGTCGGCCTGCTTTGTTTCTTTCTTGCCGTCAAGCCCGTACCCGATTTGAGCAGTAGCGGCAAATTCTTTTTTCGTATCTGCATAAATCATACGGTCAAGCTCTACGACGGCTGTTTTCCATTTCGTTACCAGCTCAATAATATCGTCTGCAGTTATCTGCTCGAGCGTTTTGCCTAAGCGCTGCTGCAAAACATTGGCCGCCCAGGCCCATTCCTTTGCAGGATAATTGTCATATATAGATTGAAATGCATTTGTTAGCTGCTCTAAGGTGTTGATAGTACCGTTTTCAATATCGCAGAGCATTTTTTTCACGTCTCCTTCCGGAGCAAACAAGCCGGCCAGGTCCACCCATTTTCCGGGCCCTGCGTCGGTTTGGGGCCTCAGCACTTCGCGAAGCTCATCAATACTTTCGAGCTGCTTGTTTTCCAGCTGCTTAATCAGACAATTGCCCAAGAATTTATCAATACCTATCCGGTAAAGTTTAATGCCTCTATCCAGCGCCGAGTTTTTAATCCTGACACTGTTGTAGGTAAAGTATTCGGTGTTCTGGCCGGACGTTGCTTTAAGGTTCGCAAGCAGCCGGCAGCCGTTGAGCATCTTTTGAATCGTATATGGGCTTAAAAGTTTGAAATTTATGTAGTCTAATTTCCTTGGGTCTTTTCGTTTGTCGCGTTTCGGCCATTTTCGAGCATCGCGAACAGTCCCTACGCTGCGTAAATTCACGCCGGGGGCAAGAATACTTTCGTCTTCGTGCTCAATGAGGTATGAAAAAGGCAAATCCGAAGTGTCCGAGTTCTTATAATGCCGGCCCATCACAACGGTAAAGGCCCCGACCTTTGCCGGCCAGAGCATATATGAATCGCTTGCGGTCTTGGAGCCGCGTTCGACAATACCTTGATGGGTCGGCCCCAGCTTGTACAGGTGATTGCTCTGGTTGGTTCCACTGCCGGCGTTCAAAAAGGAAAACAACCCGGAGATAAGGAGCGTGGACTTATGATGTGTTACGGTATAAGGCCCGGCAAATATCGAACAGGCCTCGCCGTGAAAACCACCGCAGTTCGCGAAGAACACCGAGTTCTCTGCGGAATACTGCTTGGCTAATACAGTGCCCTGGCCGACAAAGCATTTATATATTATTGTCCCATCTGTAATCTTCGAGCCGCTGCACACAATAAAATCTTCTGCAAAAACACCGGGTCCAATGTAAACCGGGTCCTCCGGACAGCTATTGACCGAACCGTTCTCCAATCTGCTCACGCCCTCTATCACGCCTGCGGGACCTACCTTGGTGTTCTTGATAATTCTGCAGTTAATAAGCTTGGCGCCTTCGCCCACAACGCCCATAGAACAGGTAACAGAGGCGGTATAGCCGGCTATCATTTTTCGCAGCTTTTCAATTACTTCCGGCCGGTGGCGATAAAACGCTATGATATAAGCGGTATGAGCAGATAAATGGTCATAAATCGCTATTTCTCTGCCGCCGGCCTCATTAACAACAGCGACTTCCGTCCCGTTGCCGAATGAGCTTTCGCCTTCTACCGCAAGCAGGTCAATGTTATCTATCACTACGTCATCTTCGATTATATAGTTGGCGATGTAGTTCCTTACATGACTTATATATACGTTATTGCCGATTGTGCAGTTATGGATCGTTGCGTGACTAATCCCAGCCGGTTTTTTAACGCCCCCGAAAAATGACACCTGCTTTTCAAACACACCTAACTTTACCTGCCCGCAGAAATGTGTCGATTTCACTGTATTTGCATTGAAATCCTCTGCAACCAGGACCTTCGAGAAGTCCTCGCTGCTACACCCCTGGCCGGTCAATTGAGCGATTTGCTCCGCAGATATTAGCGTATAGCGTTTATCCGCCGCGGCGGATTTAGCTTTTTTAGCGTTTAGCGTATAGCGTTTAGCGTTTAGGCTTTTACTATCCGCTGTACGCTCTCCGCTATCCGCTATTATTTTTTCTGATGCCACTTCTTTTCTTCCTGTTTCTAAATGACTTGTCATAAACCAAATCTTACAGACCTTAATTCCATAAATCAACACATTTATAACAAGCTACTTGTGAGATGTTTTGTTTTTCATGTCTTATAAAAAACTTGCAGCGTCTTTATATTCTGGAGGATTTTTCCCTTCTTTTCCACCGTAAGGCGTCCTGTGGAGGACGAAGCGGCAGTTCTGAGAACCAGTAAAGATAAATTGGAGAATTTTTGGGCAAAATTTACAGTAATTCGTTGGTGGGTGCCGATGATTACTATATAAGGGATTAGAAACATAATGAGACTCTTGTTTGTCGGTGTCGATGCTCGTATCGAAACTGGAAGATGAGAAACTGGATGCTGGGAATAAACAATCGAGTTTCAAGCTTCTATGACGAGTATCGATACGAGCATCGACAACTTTAAACGAAAAGAGAGGCAAAAAAATTCTGAAGCGACAACATTCAGGGATGAGACTATGCCGAATCAGGCAAGGGTAGCAAAAGTATTAGCGATGCTGCTGGCCTCAATGACAATGGGGGCGATAAGCCTAATGGC
>JBDRTM010000480.1:0-6630 GCA_043824065.1 Planctomycetota bacterium
ATACAAAAGCATGGCAAATCCGCTTATATTTCCTTTTAAATCGTCCGCAACGAATAGAATCGATTTAAATTGGTATTTAAGAGGGTTTGTAATCATTTCAGGAAGTTTGTTAATATCATCGGAATGAAGCAGGGAGAATAAAAACGAATATGGATTATCGCTTATGTGATAATCTTCATCCCTAACAACCGATAAAAACCGAAGATTTATATCTCCTGCGTATTTTTATAGCGAGCCTAACGTCAGGTTGACGTCGTTGCAGGACCTATAAAAAGCCGACTAAAAGGAATTGCTCACCCTTCTCCTTTTAGCGCTCCGGAGGCCGCTAAAAACACAATATAATTGTACACTTTTTTATGCTGCGAATCAAGGAAAAAATGCCGGAGCAGGTATGGCACAAAGAGGTAGGCGCTCCGGAATCCCGGATTGCAAGCCTTTTGAAGGCCTTGTCCTAACGCCCCAGGTTGTTTCAACCTCAAACCCGGCACTTGGACCCGTGCTCCACTGCTCCGGCGATAATAATTTATCAGCAAATAGAATAAAAAGCAATAAAAAATTCCTGCAAAATACTTAAAGTAAGCGAAAGCATTGAAAGTATGGGTATCAGCGTATCAGGAAATCAGGATGCAGGTTATCAGTAGAGCAGGGTATCAGAAAAATGAACCTGATGCCCTGATAACCTGACCCGCCAGATGTATGGCGGGCTACCTGATAACCTGGTGCCCTGATAGCCACTACCTGGTAACCTGATGGCCTGATAGCCTTATTCTTTAGCTCACTTTATCTCACTTTTAACTTTAGGCACTCTTAACTTTAGCTCACTTTAGGCACTTTTAACTTTAGGCACTCTAGCTTTGGGGATGGCCTATAGCTGACAAAACAGCAAAAATAACAAAAAATCCCTAAGAGCGTGTGTCAAAAGCCCGATTCGTCATTCCGAGCGGAGCGCAGCGGAGTCGAGGAATCTGTTTTAATAGACCCCTCGACTGCGCTCGGGGTGACAACAAAATGATTCTTAACTTTTCACACACCCTCTAAAAATATATTAACGGCGTCTTGACATCAAGACGTTATAATGTTATGATACCTTTAACGAGGTGATAATATGAAGGCCAATACAAAAAGAACTACAATTTACTTAGATTCTGATTTGCATCACGCATTACGCATAAAAGCAGCCCAAACGGAACACTCTATGTCGGAGCTGGTTCAGGAGGCGATTAAACTTTCTTTAGCGGAGGATTCCATTGACCTGTCGGCTTTCGAGCAGCGCAAAAAAGAGCCAAGCCTGCCGTTTCCTGCGAAGAATCATCAAACTTTAGCTCACTTTAGGCACTTTCAACTTTAGGCACTTTAGTTCACTTTAGGCACTTTAGCTCACTTTAGTCACTTTAGCTCACTTTCTGATATATTCAAAATTGGCCATAGACGAGAAATTTATCGTCTGTAACCGCTCTGGGCTTGGAGGACATCTATAAAGGCCAACATATTCTCTAATGGGACATCTCCCTCGACGGCGTGGGCCGGTGAAAAGATATAGCCGCCGTCTTTGCCTGCTTTCAATAGTCTGGTTGTTGCGCTCTTAACATCTTCAACCGTACCGTAGGGCAGGGTCCGCTGGGTGGACAGGCCGCCGTGAAATGCCAGCCGTCCCTTGTACCTTTTCATAAGGTCAAAGACGTCCATAACCTCCGGCTGAAAGGGATTAAAGCAATTAAGCCCAAGCTCAATCAAATCATCAAAAAGCTCATCCACCTTGCCGCACGAATGGATAGTAACGTACTTGCCCGCCTCCCGAACCACCGAGTACATCCGTTTCAACTGGGGCCGGATAAACTCCGCCCACAGCCGCGGCCCCATCTGCAGCCCCCTCTGCTGGCCCCAGTCATCGCCGAAATAAACCGCATCTATATCATACTTTAGGGCTTCGGTAATCTGAGCGATATTATAGTCGGCTATTCTTTGTAATATTTCGTGCACGAAGGCCGGATGGTCTAAAAAATCCATCATCAGGTTCTCCATCCCCCGCATCGCCCAGGCCCGCTCGTATAGTGAAAAGCCAATCTTAAAGACCCGGAAACAATCCCCGTACTCGGACAGCAGCTCAGGAATCTCCTCAAAGAATCGCCTGTCTAACGGGTCGGGAAACTCATATCCGGCCAGGGTCGGCTCCGGCAAAACATACTTCTCAACAATGCCTATATCCTTGTCAACGCTGCGGTCCCACACTGACCCGAAGAAATCGCGGAAATGGTCTTCGCCGAGAGCGGTAAAAAGACCCATATTCATGCCTAACTTGACAAAATGGTTGTCTAAGACCAGGTCTAAATCATCCTGCCCAAAATGATTCCGCAGCTTCTCAGCCGCTTCGACGGTAAAGTTACACTGCCACGGAACATACGGGACCTTGTGTCCCTCAATCGCTAATTTAACCACCTCTCTTTTGTCCATTCATCCAATTCCCAAATTATTTTTTACAGAGTGAGATTGAAACTTCGCTAAGTCCTGTTCGGTGAAAACGTAAGGACTATAGTGCCGATCACCTTGCCCTTTGTTTGAGGTCGCAATTTGCGGCCTCAAGTTATAATTCCGCAATCCGTAATACCTTTTTCTGTTAAGCCTGTCAGGCGAACGTCATCGCCGAAGCGTTTGATATCAACGTAATGCAAACCGATAGCTTCTGTTAATTCAGCCAGCGGCCCGGTTATATCTACGCTGCCCTGCGCCCCTAATATTCTCGGTGCGATATAAACGACTATTTCATCGGCAAGCCCCTCCTTCAGAAACGAGGTCAATACCCTCGGCCCACCTTCAACAAGTAACTGAGCGATGCCGCGTTTACTCAAGTCATCAAGCAGAAAATACAGGTTAGATCGGCCTTGTGTATCCGGGTAAGCAAGCACCTCAACTCCTTTTTTGGTAATCTTTGCTGCAATTTCCGGATTCGTTCGCAACGTGCTTTCATTCGTATATACCAATACGGGGCTTTTCTTAGCGGTCTTAATCAGCTTGCAATCCAGAGGAATCCTTAGGTGGCTGTCTAAAATGATTCTTGTAAGTTTTTTGCCTCTGCTCGGCCTGGCCGTTAGTAGTGGGTCATCGGCGATTACGGTATTTACGCCCACTAATATTGCCTGCGCGCGCCGGCGTAATTTGTGAACGTCTTTTCTGCTTTGTTCGCCGGAAATCCAACCGCTCCCTGACGGTCGCAGCTCGGTTAGGGCCACTTTGCCGTCGATGCTTTGCGCCCACTTCAATGTCACCCAGCACTTTTCGGTAGCTGCAAATTTGATAAAAGGGGCATTTAGTAGGCGCGCTTGCGTCTCACAGATGCCGGTCTGCACTTCAATTCCTGCATCGCGTAATTGCTCGATGCCTTTACCGCCGGCGTGCTCTGACGGGTCAATCGTTGCCACGAAAACCTTCGCTACCCCGGCTTCAATTATAGCCTGTGTGCAAGGGCCGGTCTTACCCTGGTGAGAGCACGGCTCAAGCGTAACGTACATCGCAGCGCCGCGGGGTTTAACACCCAAGGTCTTACAATCTTCCAGCGCATTTATTTCCGCGTGGGGGCCGCCGAACTTTTTGTGCCAGCCACTGCCGATAATCTGATTGGCTTTTACGATAACCGCCCCGACCGCAGGATTCGGCTCAACAAAACCAATACCCCGCCGAGCCAGCCTTAACGCCATCCCCATATAACGCTGACTATCACTGACTTTAACACTGAGTGCCACTGACTAACACCGCCTTTAACATCGATTAACACTGACGTGTTTCTTTTTATCGTTAGTATAAATAACCCGCTTTATATCGACTCCACCAGAGTTGAAATTTATAAGAAATCCCAACTCATATTTACTATTTCGCAGATAACTATAAAGTTGGTCTATCATCCTATGTGGCATTTGTTCTAAAGCTTTTAATTCTACAATTATTTTGTCTTCAATTATGAAATCAGGTTGATATGAGCAAATTACCTTTTTAGTCTTTGGCGAATATACCCTGATTGCTTTCTCTTGCTCATAGTTTATTTTCCGGAGGCCAAGCTCTTCGGCAAAAGCCCTCTGATATAATACTTCCTTATGTCCCGGTCCGTAGTTTTTCTTTACCTCGATTGAAACGCCACGAATTTCGTAGCTCAATTCTTTGTATAACAAATTCACATACTTCTTAACCATTTTTTGTCCGTGTAAGTCAGTGTTCCAGTCCGTGTCAATCAGCGTTCCAGTCCGTGTCAGTCCGTGTTTCCGTCCGTGTCAGTCAGTGTTTAGCATCGCTAAAAATTGTTTTTCGCTTATCACTTTAACTCCCAGTTTTGATGCTTTGTCAAGTTTGCTTCCCGGATTTTCGCCGGCCAGCACAAAATCAGTTTTCTTACTTACACTCGATGACGATTTCGCCCCTGCCTGCCTGATAGCCTGCTCTATTTGCTGGCGCGTGAAGTTCTCCAAACTACCTGTAACAACAATTGTCTTTCCTGCTAATTTACTTGAGCGTCGTGCTCTTGGCTGTCGGGGCGCTACCCCCGCAGCCAATAATTGCTCAATCACCGCATGATTCCTCGGGTCGTGAAAATATTCATACACGCTTTCTGCCATTGTCGGCCCGATTTGGTCTATCTCCGCAAGCTCCTGCTGCCCGGCTGACATAAGAGCCTCAAGGGAACCGAAGTATTCAGCTAAGATTTGTGCCGACTGGGCCCCGATATGGCGGATGCCCAAAGCCGTAACAAATCGCCATAATGGCCGGGTCTTGCTCGCATCTATCGCTCTTATCACATTGCCGGCACTTTTTTCAGCCATTCGCTCCAGCTCAATCAGCTCCGATTTCTGCAGCTTGTAAAGGTCTGCGAAATTCTTTACCAGGCCGGCCTCAACTAATTGCTCTATCAGAGCTGTCCCGAGATTTTCGATATCCATCTGCCCTCGTCCGGCAAAATATTTCAGCCGTTCTTTCAATTGCCCTAAACAATCCGGATTGAGGCATCGGATATAAACACCGTCTTCGTCCTTGGCCACCGCTGAGCCGCAGTTCGGACACTCTTTAGGCACCTTGAAGGGCTGTGAACCGGCAGGTCTTAACTCTTGTTTTACCTCTATAACCTGCGGTATTATTTCACCGGCCTTTTCAATTATCACAGTGTCACCACAGCGGACACCAAGCCGATTCAATTCATCGAAGTTGTGCAGGCTCGCCCGCTTGACAGTCGTGCCTGATAATTGCACCGGCTTCAGATTTGCCACCGGCGTTAAAATCCCGCTCTTGCCGACCTGAACATCGATCGATTCGACGATAGTTTCGGCCTGCTCAGCGGCAAATTTGTACGAAATGCACCATCGAGGTGCCCTGCCCGTCGCGCCTAATATATCCCGTTGGTCGAAGCGGTTAATCTTTATCACCATACCGTCAATCTGGTAATCAAGCTTCAGCCGTTTTTCACTCGAAGCCAAACAAATATCTATTACTTCGTTGATGTCTTTGGCCCTTTTGATATTAGGATTAACAGGTAAGCCGAGTTTTTTGAAACTTTGTAGGGTTTGATAATGATTTTCCGCCAATGGCTCGGAAACCTGGCCGGTCGCGTATGCAAAGAACGAAAGGTTCCTCGCAGCGGTGATTTTTGCATCCAGCAGCTTCAAAGACCCTGCCGCTGCATTTCGCGGATTGGCGAAGGCCGGTTCGCCTTCTTCAGTGCGAAGTTTGTTCAGCTTGATAAAAGCACTTGTGGGCATATAGACTTCCCCACGAACTTCGAGCACTGCTGGAATTTTATCGCCTAATAATGACAACGGGACAGCTTTTATTGTGCGCACATTAGCCGTAACGTCATCACCTACTCTGCCGTCACCGCGGGTAGCAGCCGTAACCAGAACGCCATCCTCATAGCGAAGACTTATAGCAAGCCCGTCGATTTTCAATTCGACCACATAATCGTAATCTTTCCCCTGCTTGTTGCTGGCAGGGGCAAGCTGTTTTGTTACCCTCTCATCAAAAGCTTTTAGCTCATCGGCATTATAGGTATTGTCCATACTCAGCATCGGCACCGCGTGCCGGACGTTGGTAAAACCTTCAAGCGGCCTCTCCGAAACCCGCTGAGTGGGGGAATCGGCAGTTATAAATTGCGGGTTCGCTTCTTCCAATGCCTTGAGCTCGGCAAAGAGCTTATCGTACTGACGGTCGCTGATTTTCGGCTGATTGAGAACATAGTAGAGGTAATCGTGCTCTCGAATCTCGCCCCGCAATCGCTCGATACGTTCGGCAAGCTCAGCACAAGTTTGTTTCTCTATATCTTTCGCCATAACAGCCAATGTTATATGCTGTTCCGACCGTTTTTGCAAGACTCTAACTAACCGCCAAAGTAATAACAGAAAGCAATTTATAAAAGAGACATCTCATATTCAAAACATTTTGCTGTGGCACGGGCATCCTGCCCGTGATTGGTTCACGGCCTGGAAGGCCGTGCCACATCCTACTAAGCTAAAGTGCTTAAAGTGAGCTAAAGTTGCCCAGTTGTAGAAGCTCGTTTGCCGGTGTCGAAGCTGGTATCGAAACTGGAGGCTGGAAGCCCGAGCCTCGAGTTTCCAGGGCGAGCATCGATACGAGCATCGACAACCTTAAACGAAATTG
>JBDRTM010000481.1:0-18840 GCA_043824065.1 Planctomycetota bacterium
TGTAGGACTCAAAATCGTCCACGACAAGGAAGTTGGCAGTCGTAAAGCTCCATACATTGCCAGTCCAGGGACTGTCTGGGTTGGTGTTATTGACCTCATCAATACGCCAGTAGTAAGCAGTATCCCACTCAAGCATTCCGGGATCATAGCTCTCAGCACCAAGGTCCCTGGTGCCTTTGTACTCCGGCGAGCCGGTATCGGCATTTTTCACGGCATCTTTATCAGTGCCGAAGTATATCTGATGCGAAGCTGCAAAGACACTCGGCGAGAAGGTAATAATCTGTGTCTGCTTTACATCCACAGCGCCATTAGATGGGTCCGGACTCCCGACGGCGCCCTCAGTAGTAAAGCTCCAGACGTCGCCTTTATGCGTCTCGACGGCATCAAACTCATCGACACGCCAGTAGTAAGTCTTGGCCAATGTAAGTGCGTCGGGAGTATAGGTCGCAGTTCCCTGAGGGAGTCCCCCGGCGGCTTTGTTCACATCGTCAAAATTGTCGCCGAAATAAACTGTGTGTAATTTCGCACCGAAACCTCCTGTCCAGCTAAGGCTTGCATCCGTGGCTACAAGCTCGGCATTATCAGCCGGGTCTGGTGCATAGGCGGTTTTGGGAGGAACCGAAAAGCTCCAGACATTACCTTTCCAGGGACTATTAGGCTCATTGTCATTGATCTCATCGATTCGCCAATAGTAAGTCATTCCCGGAACAAGGCCGTCCGGAAAAGCAAATCCGGGAAAGCCAAGGACAAAAAATGTCGCTGTCTGGTTGCCTTGGAACGTCTCGGGGGCGCCGTCGTTTACATCGTCAAAATTTTCGCCGATATACACATCGTGTGAGAGAGCAAAATCTCCAGGTCTCCAGCCAAGGTTCACCCATGTATCCGGATGTAGGGCACCATCAGCCGGGACGGCCCCGGAGGCAAGTGGATACTCTGCTCCACCACCTGAGATGACACCAAGAATCTCTGTGTCCATCAGCGCCCGCTTGTAAATACGCACATCATCGATGAGACCATCAAACTCACGGCCGCTCTGTTGCGCGTTGGCACCAATGAAGACGGGGTAAGAGCTAATACTAATCGTTCCCGAAGCATCCTTGGATGCATCCAAATCGCCGTCAACGTACAGGTAGTACTTTGACCCATCATATACGCCAGCGGCGTGATGCCATTCGCCATCGTTTACATTTACATCACCATAAAGCCACCAGTCGCCAGGTGTCCCAGTTACACCTGTGCAGGCCCAACACAGATTGTCAGTCGTTGTCTGCCTCTGCAGCCTCCAGGAGTCATCGCCCATGGTGAAGATAGCCTGCCAGCTATCAGTGAACTGGCTAACTTTTATCCAGCACGCGACTGTGATTTGATCAGTGATGTTGAATATTGGATCATTTCCGATGTCCACGTAGTCCCCCTCACCGTCAAACTCCAGCGCTCCGCCTAACTTGCCAGCCACCCACTGTGGATCGCCATTGAGGGTGCCGTCGTTCCCATTACCGGTTGCATCTTGTGCTGTGGTACCGGATGTCTCATCAAACTTCCAGTAGCCGATAAGATCTGGGTCAGTAGCTTTTGCCACGCTCGTTATGACCAGGCCCATCACCAAAACAAAAGAAAATAAATAAATCAATTTCTTACACATATATGAGCCATTATTTGAAATGTAGAAGTTTTAAGCGCGAAATACAAAGTTTTGACTTGACACTGCGTATTTCGCTATTTAAGCTTTCAGGTAAGCTGAATTAGCTGAAAATTTCAGAAATTCAGCCTGCCGAAAAGGAACAAACTCCGATGATTTTATTTATACCAGATTGGGCACTTTGACGTCAAGGAAAAAGTCTGGCACTATGCGCGATTTTTTGATATGATTATGTAAGAATTCGAGACTTTGTTAATTGTAGAGCCGTGAAAGCATTTGCAGAAAACAGTCCACGAGCTGTGTAATCGCGGCAGAAGGAGAAGACGCAATATGGACGAAAGAAAAGAGTTTATGCCGTTAGAAGTTAAGATTCCCGATCGAAATAGTGGAAGATTGCCCGAAAGACACGGGGAAACAGACGTCCGGAAACGACACCGGAGTTTTCTAACGGGCCCCATTATTAGACAAAAGTTCTCTAACGGTGCAGGGTTTACGTTAATAGAACTTCTGGTAGTTATCGCTATCATCGCCGTGTTGATGGCGATATTGATGCCGGCGCTAAATCGGGTCAGAGAGCAGGGCAAACGTGCGGCCTGCCTTAGCAACGTGAAGCAAATGTCGCTTGCGTGGATTATGTATGCGGATGATAACGATAGCAAGATAGTGAACGGCAATACAAGCACCGGCGGCCATAATAAAGATGGTACCTGCTGGGTATATTGGCCCGGCCGGGGTGCTTCAGAAGAACAACGAATAGAAGGTATCCAGAGGGGATTGCTATATGAATACTGCCCAAACATAAAGCTTTACAAGTGCCCGACCGGTATTCGCGGAGAGGTAGTGACGTATGCTATAGTGGATGCTATGAATGGTTATGATGCGATACCCGGCGCTGATGGGCAGATAGTTAAAAACAGGAATCAGATTCGCAAGCCGGGCCAGAGGGCAGTTTTTCTTGATGAGGGCCGATTGAGTCCGGCGAGCTGGACCATTTGGTATGACCAGGAGCGATGGTGGGACCAGATTACCGCCCGGCACGGCGACGGGACAAACTTTTCTTTCGTAGATGGGCACAGTGAGTACTGGAAGTGGAAAGACCCGCGTACGATAGAAATCGCCAAGATGGATTATGACTACTGGCAAGGCACAGGGCGGAATGGCAATTTATCATCTAATCCAGGCAGTCAGGATTTGTATAGAGTCCAGAAGGCTGTGTGGGGGAAATTAGGTTATACACCAACTGAATGACTGCGTATTTTTTTAGTAAGGGCTTCGTGTTGTCAAGTGGCTTTTTTTTCCTCTGCTTGCCTGCGCTCTTGGCCGGTATAATCCTGGTCGTCAGGAATGCTTTGGGCTTTGTGTTTTTGCACATAGCGTGCCAAGGGCTTGGCCAGCTTTGAGAGGCCCGCGAGGACAACAATTACAATGAGAGTCGATATAGCTGCCAATTCGCGAAAACCGGCTCCACAGGCCATTCCGATACTTGCAACAAGCCAGATGGTCGCGGCGGTAGTCAAGCCATGCACACCACGTCTATCCTGGATGACGGCACCGGCACCTAAAAAGCCTACTCCGGTAACAATCTGGGCGGCTATCCTTGTAGTCGAGCCTTCATCAACGACTGCCAATCGTTTGGAGATTATGGTAAAGATGGCTGCGCCAAGGCATATTAAGAGATTCGTTCGGAGCCCGGCGGACTTGCCACTAAGCTCCCTCTCCAGGCCTATTGCTGCTCCAAGAAAAGCAGCTAAGATTAGACTGATAACATCGTCCGGCCAATCCATAGTCCTACCTTTCAATTAGTGTCTCATCAACCTGCATACCGAAGTGCCTGCCGGCCTTTTCGATATGGCCTAAGACTTTATCGCCCGGCTTCAAAGTTGTAACCGAAGCCGCTTTGCCGTCCGGGCTGACGAGTCGAATCGTCTCGGCGTTCTGCAAGACCAGACTTATCGGCTGACCTTGGGCATCGGCCTCGATGAGCATCACGGGCCTTTTTTCGATTTTGTTTCTGCCCAGATAAGCGGTTTGACTTTTGCCCTGGAAATCCACCAGCAGCACTTCATCGCCGGCCTTTAAGTCAGCTAAGTATTTTGTTTTACCGCCCGGCGCTAAGGTGTATGCGTGCACAGCTCCGGCATTGACGCGGAACGGCCGGGATGCCACGTAAGGGTTGTCGATGGATTCGGAATGCACCAAAAAGAAGCCGGAAGCGGTATTGCCAACAAGCATCCCTTCGCCTAAAGTCATTTGTGTGCAGGTATCGAGACAGGCCCTATCGCCCATGCCTAATTGTTTTATGCCTGTGATGATGGCTGTTACAAGGGCGATATTTTCACTTACGCCGTGAATGATTTCGGCGCACTTCTTTATCTCGTTTATGTCGGTGGTATTTAAGAGGACGCCATCAACGCCTTTTTCAAGTATCTCGACCATAAGCTTGGCCTGTTCGCTATTTTCCACCTGGACCATAATATTTTTGCCCCGCCGGGCCAACAGGTTCTCTATCGGTATAATCGTCCAATCGAGCATTCTAAGGACAATAATTTTTTCCGCAGGCACTGCGGCGGCTTTGTCTTCGTCTTCTTTGCCGGCTATATCTATGAACTCGACGCCCACGCCGGGCTTGATGTCGCCGTTTTTCTCGACGGTTTTGATTTTGCCGAACTGGCGCACAGTTTCGCTTTGCCCATCCGGCAGCAGCACCGCCTCGGCTCCGCTTTCCAGGGCAGCTATGGCGAGCCCCTTTTCGTATGGAATAACATTAACCCACAGTTTTTTCATTTTTTGCCTCACCCTTGCTTAACGTTGAGCTGCCAGTTTCAATACAATTTAATGCAAATTGTAGGCCGCTGTCAACATCTTTCGCCGCCGACTCGTTGATACTCCCTCCTCATCCCATAATTTATCAAAAAGATTGCTGGCGCTTTGGGGTTGTGGTATAACCAGGACAGTCAAAAAGCGACTATACTGACGGAAAATACCAAATTATTTTTGGTATTGCAAGTATTGAAAACGATATACGAAGCAAGTACAAGAATCTATTCAAGATAATATAAGGAAATAATCCAGAAGAAAGGAGGTCTCTTATGGCCATTCCATTTAAGAGTCCAACGCCGAAACATCGCTTTACTGTCGCAACCGAAAAAGCAGCTATCAGCAGGTTATTCACCAGCCGGGGCGTGCCTGTCTCCCGACCCGAACGGTTGTTATTAGCTTCCTGGAATATCGCCAATTTGGGTGTGCAAGCTCGGAAGAACAATGCACTTGAACTAATCAGCCATATTTTGAAACGGTTCGATTTGATTGCGGTTCAAGAAGTCAATGACTCTTTCAAGACTTTTAAAGGCGTCGTGCAAGATATGGGAAACAATTTTGACTACATCATGACAGATACCGCCGGCAACAATGAACGTCTGGCTTTTGTCTACCGCAAACGGAAGGTAGTGCCAACCAATTTGTTCGGGGAATTAGCTCTACGACCTCGTGAATATCCCAAACGTACCGTCAAAGTAAAATGGCGAGACAGCAACGGCAATGATAAAGTAGATGTTTTCCGCAACCACCGCTTTGTGCCATTCGATCGAAACCCTTTTATTGGTTCGTTTTGTTGTGGTCGCATCGACTTCGTTTTAGCAAACGTTCATTTGTACTTCGGCAAGTTTCAGAATTCCAGAACACGACAGCTACGTGAGAAGTATGCGCGCCGCGTTTTGGAAATTTACGCACTTAGTAAATGGGCCAACTCACGCATCAAAAAGAGGACAACCTACGATAAGGATATAATACTGCTTGGTGACATGAATGTGCCGACAATGCAACCAAACGAGAGTACATATAAAGCGCTTGTAAATTACGGCTGGAAACCGGTGGATTACGTGACTCGAACAGCCGGTTCCAACCTTGGCAACGACAAGACGTATGACCAAATGGTTTTTGCTCCAGGGAGTATTAGGAACAGGGTCAGGGCTCACGGCGTATTTGACTTCGACAATGCGGTGTTCAAACCGCTGTGGGAACGACTCGAACGTACCTTATCTCGCAGCAGAGCGATAGGTTTGTTTAACCGTCATGTTAAACACCATTTGTCCGACCATCGACCTCTGTGGGTAGAACTCGATGTTCGTTAAGTCGCTAACATATAGCGAAAGAAGTTTTTTCGGAAGGTGTGGATTTAATCAGGCCGTTCGCGGAGAAGTTCCCAAAAAGCCCTTTTGAAAAACTCCTTAGGAAACTTGAATCAGACCTGGAACGTGCACGAGATGAAGGCCATTAAAAAAGTGGTCTTAGCCAGATGTTTCGGAATCGGACGGGGTTGTTGTGGGCCGAGAGGCTGAGCGGTAGTTTCTCAGAGATAGGCTCTCTGTAGCGCGGCAGTATTCGATGGCCGGTCTGGCCGTAGATTTTCTGGTTGTGATGGACGAGGATGCCGTTGTGCAGAACGGTGACATAAGCGGGCTTTTCGAGCTTGCCGTTCTTGAAGACGGGGGCGAAGAAGATAATATCGAACGTCTGCCATTGGCCGGGCTTGCGGCAGGCGTTTACCATCGGGGGGGTCTGGCCATAGACGGAGGCGGCCTGGCCGTCGGGATAGAGCTTCTCGGTGTATGAGTCATAAACCTGGATTTCAAAGAGGCCCATCAGCATCACGCCGTTGTTGCCGCGGTCCCAGATGCCGCCCTGGGGCGGGTCCGGGGCCATCCATTCGATGTGCAACTGGCAGTCGCCGAAGGGCTGTTTGGTTGTGAGATTTCCTGAGACGGCGATAAGCTCGCCGTTTTCGATTTTCCAGTCGGAAGAGTTCCATTGTGAGAGATTAGTTCCATCGAAGAGGATTATGGCGTCGGATGGAGCTGTGCCGGTTTTTCCTTGTTTGTTTGGCGGGCCGGGATTTACTTTCTTTGGTGCCGGCCGGTCGGGGTCGTGCACGTGGTAGCCACACCAGGGCAGAATGGGGGTGTCTTTATAGCCTATGATGCCGGAGCCGTCTTTGGCCCGTATGAGTTTAGAACGGTCCTGGCCTGTTGTTGGTTGTGCAGAGCCGAGGAATAAAATTACGCCAGCCAACACTGCGATTAAAACGATAATTACCGGATAACGATTCATAGCAATCTCCTTCAAGAATTTGATTTTGCAAAAGAGTCAATTACGGCAACGTATCGGGAGCAGCCTAAATTTGTGTCGATAGCGACAGCCGGAGAATAACCGTTTCGGTGTGCAAAGCACACTCTACCGAATTAGAGGATTTAAGTCTTCAGGGCTTCGATTGCCTGTTCGACACTGGCACCTTTGTGAACCATCTTGCTTAACGCTTCAACCATTTTCTCAGGTTTTCGGTGCTGGAAGGCGTTTCGTCCGATAGATACACCCGCAGCACCGGCTTTAAGAGCTCCGTCCACCATTTTGAAAATATCTTGGTCGCTGTCCATTTTGGGCCCGCCTGCAATAACCACCGGCACCGGGCAGCCCTGAACCACTTGGGTGAAACTTTCGACGCTGCCGGTATATACTACCTTAACGATATCAGCGCCAAGCTCGGCCCCGACCCTGGCGGCGTGCTTGACGTTATTGACATCGTATTCGTCTTTGATTTTCGTGCCGCGGGTGTACATCATTGCAACCAGCGGCATCTGCCAGACCATACATCGCTCGCTGACTTGGCCCAATTGCCTCAACATTTCTTTATCTGTCTCGGCACCAAGATTTATGTGGACAGAAACGGCGTCGGCACCGAGCTTGATTGCCTCTTCGACAGTGCAGACCAGCTCCTTTGCATTGGGGTCGGGACTTAGCGATGTTCCGCCGGAAAGGTGAATAATCAGCCCGACGTCTTTGCCGGCGCCTCTGTGACCTGCGCGGACCACCCCTTTGTGCATCAGAATAGCATTAGCGCCGCCGGCCACGACTTTACTGATGGCTGTCCGCATGTCCGCCAGGCCTTCAATAGGCCCGACCGTAACGCCGTGGTCCATCGGAATGATTACCGTCCTGCGGGAATTGCGGTCGATTATTCTTTCGAGTCTTATCTTCTTGCCTATCATTGTCAAATCTCCAAATTCTCGCCTTGAGAACTCGCTTTTGATGAACGAAACAAGCTCGCCCTTCACTTTATTTATAAAATCTACCCAAAGCTGCTCGAAAGGCAAGGAAAAAATAACAGGAGGAATAGCTAATATCCACCGCAAGGTGTCCTGTGGAGAACAAAGAATGTCGAATGACAAAGGACAGATGACAGAGGACGGTGATAGTTAATTAGTTAATTGGTTAATTGGTTAATTGGTGATTAGTTAATTTGAAAAACAGAAGACAGAGGACAGACAACGGAGGACGGACATGGGGAATATCCAATTCGCCATGAGCGAACCTTCGGTATCGAACCCCGACTGATACCTTCGGGGCAGGCAAGGAACGCCGAATGATGAAGGGATGCTACTCTTGGGTTTCGCGCATTTGCTCGTAAAACTCGGCGAATTTGTCCCTGTCGTCCGTTTTTCGATATGCTATGGCAGAGCGAGGATGCTCGTTTAATATTCCGGTGACCATATAGGGAATTATATAGCCCCACTCGATTTCCTGCCGCATTGGTATCATGTAGTCCTGTATGACCTTTAGAATCGGCGTCAGGTTGAATTTCGGATTTTTGAGGAAACCAACTATCAGTTCGAGGCAGCAATTGCCGGGGCCTCTTCCGATGCCGAATAATGAGCCGTCCACAAAATTGGCGTCGTGAATGATACCTTCAATAGTGTTGGCATAGGCGAGCTGCTGCTGGTTGTGGCAGTGTACCCCGATTTCTTTTCCGGGCAGGTGCTCTCTATAAAGTTTAACCAGATATTCTATCTGCTCGCAGTACAATGCACCAAAACTATCGACGACATAAACTACATCGACAGGTGTTTTCGCCAACTGGTCAAGGGCTTCTACGAGGTCCGGCTCTATTTCTCTGGAAACTGCCATAACGTTACAGGTCGTTTCGTAGCCGAGGTCGTGACATTTATTGATAAGCTCTATGGCACTGTCGATATATTTGACATAGGTTGCCGCCCGAAACAAATCTATGGGGCTTTCGTCAGCCGGGGCAAACTCCTGCTCTTTGACGCGATATGAGTCAACCATTACGCTGATTTTTATATCAGACTCAATGCCGTCGATAACTTTTCGTATCTTATCGTCATCACAGTACTTCCACGCCCCGTAATCTTCGGGCGGATAAAGCTCTCTGCTGCTTCGATAGCCGAACTCCATGTAGTCGATGCCGCTTTTGGTAAGGGCCTTATACACCGAGCGAACAAACTCATCGGTGAAGTAGTGGTTGTTAATGAGTCCGCCATCTCTGATTGTGCAATCGAGCACCTTTATTTTTTCTCTGTACATATTCCTACTTTCACATAAAAATCTCTTACAATAGTATGTAACACACCAACATTGTCAGCGAAGCGAAGAATCCTATGATTTTCGTATCAATGAGACCCTTCCCCTTCGACTTCCCCTTCGACTACGCTCAGGGCTACGGCTAATTCAGGGCTAAAGGCTCTTTGCGCTCAGGGTGACAATAAGCTAAAGCTCTTTCAATACTTTTTCGACCAGCTCAGGAGCAACCTCGACAGCGTATTGTCCATCCGGACAATAAACCTGACCTATGTCACTAATCAACACGAATCTCGGCCATTTGTTAACTGCCTTTTTGTCGTGCTTTATCAGGTCTATCAAGTCTTTTTCGGCTAAATCCTTGGGTAATTTTACCGGAACATCCAGTTTTTTGAGAATTTGCCGGATTCTCTCGATTCTCTCCCGTTGTGCTAATTGCAATTCAATCTCGATTAAGCCGGCTGCGATAATACCTATGGCGACCGCTTCGCCGTGCAGCAATTCAAATCCGCTGGCCGCCTCAACAGCATGTCCGATAGTATGGCCGTAGTTTAGAATTCTTCTTTTGTTTTGCTCGCATGGGTCGGTCTCGACTACATCGCCCTTTATTTTACAGTTAAAATGAACAACTGTTTCCAGTACGTCCGATTTTCGTTCGAGGACAGCATCGAGATTGTTTTCCAGAAATTCAAAATACTCACTGTCCGCAATAAGGGCGTGCTTCACGGATTCGACCAGCCCGGCCCTGAATTGTCTATCGTCCAGGGTTGTTAAAGTTGCGACATCGACATACACAGCCGACGGGTGCCAGAACGCACCGAAAGCGTTTTTGCTTCGCTCCGAATCGATGCCGGTTTTGCCGCCTACAGCGGAATCGGCCTGGGCGACTGTGGTCGTGGGTATCTGAAGGACAGGGACACCTCTTTTGAAGATGGCAGCGGCAAATCCTGCGATGTCACCGACGGTTCCGCCGCCAAGAGCAATAACAAGGGTATCTCTGCCGAGATAGGCCTTTTCCATTGTTTCGACAATCGAAACGACTGTATCTATATTTTTTGAAGTCTCACCGGCCGGGCTTATTACAAAAGTTGGAACATCTCTTTGATCCAGTAGTTTTTCCAAATGGCCCGCGGATACCAGGTTTTCATCGGTAACAATAAATTTGTTGTACCCGCTGAAATCGGCTTCTATCTGCGGCCACAATTCGCCAAGGATTTCCGTGCCGATTTTTATCCTGTAACTTGCGGCCGACGAGGCCGGTACCTTAATCTCGTGCTCTAACATAATATCAAACCAATAAATTCACGAAGAACCCGGATTTTACTACTGCTTTATTGAAGCTAAAATGATGGTTGTCATTGCAAGCCCTTCGCCTCGCTCAGGATAAACTCCGTGAAGCAATTTCTATCATCCTAAATCCAGAGATTGCCACGGCCTGCTGCGCAGGCCTCGCAATGACAATTCATCTAATCATATGTAACAAACCACTACTAAGAACACCAATGGTTCTATCAATAACACAAACGGAGTAACATAATCTATTTACGTGATGGATGCAATACATTAAGCAGCGTGCCAGTCAAATTCCGGCTCAGGGGAGATACTTTGTTTTTTGCTCTTGCTTTTGGGGATTTTCGCTGCTATATGCTTTGATTATGGAGACAAAATTAGCCGTTCCCATAGCAGCGAAGGATTTAGACCAGGCTAGAGGGCAGGTCAAAGCGGCGCTAACTGGCGGTGCCGAGATGCTCGAATTGCGGACAGATTATCTCGAAAACCTTAGTGTCGATTTGGTTAAAAATTTGATTGCCTTTGTAAAAAGCGACAGCGACAAACGACTGCCTATAATCGTAACATGTCGCGACAAGCGGCAGGGGGGGGTAATAGACTATCCACAGAAATTGCGAGTTGATGTATTGACCAGCTCGCTGAAAACCGGTGCAGAATTTATTGACTTTGAATATGACAACTACCTCTCCATTGAGATTCAGGAAAAAATAAGACTGGCACTGTCGCAAAGCTCAAAGGGTCGGTTGATTCTGTCAGCCCATAATTTCGAAACCAGATTTGCCAATATCGGCAAGCTATATCGTGACATCTTAGCCGTATGTCCAGGGGTGATACCCAAGCTTGTCTATACTGCTAATCATATTAACGATTGCTTTGAGGCATTCGATTTGCTGCATCAAACCAGCGGCAAACGAATTGTTTTCTGTATGGGTGAGGCGGGGCTTGTCAGCAGAATCATAGCGAAAAAGCTGAACAGTTTCGTAACTTTCGCAAGTATCGATGACCAAAGCGCAACAGCACCGGGACAATTGACTATCGAGCAGTTTAAGAAATTGTACCGTTACGATTATATAAAATCCGATACCGAGCTTTTCGGCGTGATTGCCGAGCCGGTAGGGCATTCGCTGAGTCCTGCGATTCATAATGCCTGCTTTACCGAAAAACGTTTGAACAATATATATCTGCCGTTATTGGTAGAAGGGGGGCAGCAGGAATTCGATTCGTTTTTGCATAAAGCGCTTTTTAGAAAGTGGCTGCACTTTGGCGGCTTTAGCGTAACAATCCCGCATAAACAAAATGCGCTCAATTTTGCACGTGCAAATCTGGGTTTTGTCGAGCCGTTGGCTGAAAAGATTGGAGCAGTCAATACATTGATTATCAGTAGAGGCGGCAAACTCAGCGCTTATAATACCGATTACTCCGCTGCATTAGATGCAATTACTTCGACGCTGGGTATCAATAGAGCTGATTTGAACGGATTGCCGGTCGCTGTTATCGGCGCGGGCGGTGTGGCAAGGGCAATAGTGGCCGGGCTGAGTGACATAGGGGCAAAGATTAAAATATACAATCGTACTGTTACAAGGGGCGAAAAACTCGCAGCCGAGTTTAATTGTGATTTTGCACCACTGGACGATTTACAGAACGTTGATGCAAAATTGCTGATAAACTGCACGAGTATCGGGATGTATCCAAATGTTGATGCAACGCCTGTACCTCAAGAATGCCTGAAAAGGGATATGGCCGTTTTCGATACTGTCTATAATCCTGCCAAGACCTTACTGCTAAAAGAAGCAAAGAAGAAGAGGGCGAAAACAATAGACGGCATTTCAATGTTCGTCAATCAGGGTTTAGCTCAATTCAAACTCTTCAGCAACACCGACGGCAACGCTGAGCTTATGCAAGAAACAATTTGTGATAAACTCGACTACAAAAAACACAATTGACATTCTCTAATTTGATTGTTGCTCTGGGGTGGTAATTACTGGTATATTAGAAGCGGTGGGAAGAATGGATTCCTGCTTTCGCAGGAATGACAATTGAGATTGTTTCCCCTTCGGCTCCGCTCAGTGCTGAAGGCTGGTTTCGCTCGCAATGACAAGCAGAAGCGACATTTAATAATAGTGAAAGTGTTTTGTAATGGTGGCGATAGATAGAATAGAAGAGTTCGGCCAGCGGATTGGGCGGGAGTTTGGCGCCGAACGGGTGATACTGTTTGGCTCTTATGCGCGAGGCACGGTTACGAAGGATTCAGATGTAGACCTGCTGGTAGTTGCCAAAACCGATCTTCCTCCACGCCAGCGTTACAGCGCTGTCCGTCGTTTAGTAGCGGATGTTCCCGCTTCATTTGATATTATTGTGAAAACACCGGAGGAATATACCCGCTGGCGGTCGGTGATCAACCATATCGTTTACTTCGCTGATAAATACGGGAGAGTTCTCTATGAACGACGAGACCCGTGAGCTCGTGCGACAATGGAAAGAAAAAGCACAAAATGACTGGACGGCTGTGGGTATCCTTTTAGCAAGTGAGCAGTGCCCGGCTGAGACAGTCTGTTTTCATTGCCAGCAATTCGTCGAAAAATTGCTTAAAGCGTTTCTAACCCAATATGATATAGAAGCACCTAAAACCCACGATTTGCGAAGATTGATTCAACTGGCTGAGTCATACGTGCCCGAACTTTCACGATTGTCTGACGAATCAGATAAGCTGACCGTTCATGGGGTTGAGACAAGATACCCTGGTGATTGGTATCCAGTAACCTCTGCGGAGATGAACGAAGTAGTTGAAATATCAAGACAATTTGGTGACATACTGCTTCCAGAACTGGAATAATGAATAACAGTCAATGGGCTTGCGACTTCGCCATGTAGTTTGACATTACCCTATTTAATTGTTGCTCTGGGGTGGTGATTGTTGGTATTATTTGGTAAATATGGTTGATGTTCAAAAACAAATTGATTACTGGCAGACAAGTAGCGCTGAGGATTTCGCAGCGGCAGAGTCGCTGCTGGAAAAAGGTCATTTGCGACATTGTCTTTTCTTTGCGCATCTTGCTATTGAAAAGATGCTCAAAGCGCATGTGACGCGGCAAACAAAAGATATTCCACCTCGCATACACAATCTTGTTCGCCTTGCTGAGATTGCCAAGCTAAAGCTCGACTCGAAACAGGAGGAATTCCTACGAGAGTTTGGTGTTTATCAGATTGAAGGACGGTATCCTGACACCGAACAAATTACAGTCGATTCAGGTATAGTGCGGGACGAAATCTTAAGAGCCAAGGAAATGTTAATATGGTTGAAGAGGCAGTTATAGAATCAATAAAGCGTTATCTGGCTTCGCTGCCGGCTTTGGGCATTCATGCCCGCCGAGCGGTTTTGTTTGGCTCCTACGTGCAAGGACAAGTCGATGAGTACAGTGATATAGACCTGGTTGTAATTGCCCCGGAATTTGACGGCTCACGTGAAATCTCGTTGATTAAAGCGCTCTGGCGAGCGACCGCCAGCGACAACCGCATCGAGCCTATTCCCTGTGGGGAACAGGAGTGGGAAACCGACCAGGGCCGTCCAATTCTCGAAATTGCCCGGCGTGAAGGCGTTATTATCGCTGCGTAAAGAAGTCAATGATTTGAGGAATCGACAATATGCGTATTCAGATTGATGTGCCCAAAGAGAAGATTGCTGCGTTCTGCCGGCGGAATCATATACGCGAACTTGCACTTTTTGGCTCTGCATTGCGGCGTGATTTTCGGCCGGACAGCGACGTAGATATGCTGGTTGAATTTGAACCAGGACAAGAACTGGGATTGATGGAACTTGTCGCAATGGAGAATGAACTGTCCGAAATACTTGGGCGGAAAGCGGATATGGTTGAACGCCAAGCCGTCGAAAGAAGCGAAAACTACATCCGAAAGCGGTATGTCCTACAGTCCATGGAGAAGGTCTATGTGGCGTGATTCCGTATCATCCCCGAAAGAGTTTGGGATGTGGTTGAGAAAGACATACCGGAATTGATTCGACTCATTGAGCCGCTTGTGCCACCGGACGAAAATCCCAATAAATTGGGGGGCTAAATATAACCTGCGGTAAAACCGCAGGCTAAATAGAGGTTTTTTACTTCGATATGGTTAAGGACAAACTGAATGGCTAAGGGTAAAAGAAAAGCTGAAAAAGTAGTATTGGCATATAGCGGTGGTTTGGATACGAGCGTGATACTGCCGTGGCTTAAGGAGACCTACGGCTATGATGTAATAGCGTTTGCTGCTGAGCTGGGTCAGGGGGATGAATTGGCCGGCATTAAACGTAAGGCATTAGCGAGCGGGGCGGTCAAGTGTGTAGTCAAGGACCTGCGCAAAGAATTTGTCGAAGATTATCTCTGGCCGATGCTCAAAGCAGGTGCGGTCTATGAAAAAGGGTATCTGTTAGGGACGAGTGTTGCCCGGCCTTTAATCGCTAAGCATCAGGTCGAGGTCGCACACGCTGAAGGTGCGACAGCGGTAGCCCACGGGGCAACAGGCAAGGGCAACGACCAGGTGCGATTCGAAGTTACCTATATGGCACTGGACCCTTCGCTGAAAATTGTTGCACCGTGGAAAGACCCTAAATTTGAACTAACTTCTCGTGAGGCGGCGGTTGATTATGCCAAAAAACACAAAATTCCCATCGAGCAGACAAAGAAGAATATCTACTCCCGCGACCGGAACCTCTGGCACATCAGCCACGAAGGGGCAGACCTCGAGGACCCTGCCAATGAGCCAAAGGATGATGTGTTCGTTATCTCGCGGCCAGTATCGAAAACGCCTGATAAGCCGGACTATGTAACGATAGGTTTTTATGAAGGAATCCCAATAAAGCTCAACGGCAAGTTAACAAGCGGTGTGAGGTTTATTGAAGCGTTGAATAAGCTCGGCGGCAAACACGGTATCGGGCAGGTGGATATGGTTGAGAATCGGCTGGTTGGTATAAAGTCGCGGGGCGTGTATGAGACGCCTGGTGGAACCATTCTCGTTACGGCCCATAATGCTTTAGAGAGCCTGACACTTGACAGAGAAACTATGCACTATAAACAGCAGCTCGCCCTAAAATATGCTGAGCTGGTTTATTACGGGCTGTGGTTTTCTCAGCTTCGCGAGGCGCTTGATGCCTTTGTCGATGTTACACAGCGGAATGTTACCGGTGAAGCTAAAATGAAACTGTTCAAAGGGCGGTGCACACCGGCCGGCATAAAAAGCCCGAACAGTTTGTACAAGACCGACTTAGCGAGCTTTAAGATGGGCGCCGAATACGACCCAACCGATGCAACCGGCTTTATCCGTTTGTTCGGTTTGCCTGCGAAAGTGGCCGCAGCGGTCAACAAGAAAAAGAAAAGTGTAAAGTGAGCTAAAGTGACACTTACGTGTCATCCTGAGGCGCAGCCGAAGGATCTGGCCAACGAAAAAAAGATTCTTCGCTTTGCTCAGAATGACAGCTTCGCTGTCACTTTAGCCACTTTATAATAGGAGGCATTGTGGCAGTACCTGATTGGATTTGGTTTGTCTTTATCTTTGCGTTCGGCTGTTGTATAGGCAGCTTTCTGAACGTTGTCATCTATCGCTTACCTCGTGATAAGTCTTTGGTAACTCCTCCTTCAGCTTGTCCGGCGTGTGGTAAGCACATTCGTTTTTACGACAATATACCGTTGGTTTCCTGGCTGCTTTTGGGCCGGAAGTGTCGTTATTGTAAAGCGTCGATTTCGCCGCGTTATTTTCTTATCGAATTGCTGACCGGCCTGATTTTCTTAGGCCTTTTCGTTTTATATTTTCAGGTCAATCTGCGAGACGGCATCAAGTTAGATGCTGGCGGCGGCTGGTTTATTTATCTACTCCACATTATTATGTTTGGGGCTTTCATTGCCGCCTCAGCAATTGACTTAGAGTACTGGATTATTCCACTGTCTATTTGCTGGTTTGTTACCGCAGCAGGGCTAATTGGCTCAGCGGTCGGAGTTTATATAATTGACCCTGCCCTGATTCGTGCGTATTCACTTTTGCCGAGTGCCTCGGTTGAGACGGCAGCGTTGGCGGTGGGGGCAACGGCAGGGCTGGTTATATCCTGGGTGCTGCTGGCAAGCGGTTTGGTTAAAAGAAGTTACGAACCAGAGATTAGCGAGGATGAAAAGGGGATTGAGCAAAAAAACAGCAAAGAGGAAATCGCCATACCCAATAATGAAGAAGAATCAGCGGAGCCGGATTGGACTTCTAACGGCGTCAATCATCGTCTGGAGGCGTGCAGAGAAATCATCTTCTTGCTGCCGATAATCGTCTGCTCGATGGCGCTGCTCTGGATTGTCAGAGAAGTTACACCAGTAGGGGCCTGGTGGGAGGATTTCTCGCAACATCCTGTCATTGCGGGACTTCTGGGCAGTGTGTGGGGTTACTTCGTGGGCTGCGGGATTGTCTGGGGCATCAGGATTTTCGGCACGTTTGCTTTTGGAAAAGAAGCAATGGGCCTCGGTGATGTGCATCTAATGGGCGCTGCGGGGGCGGTAATAGGGCCGCTTTACGTGGTGGTGGCATTCTTTGTGGCTCCATTCTTTGGCTTGGCCTGGGCGGGCTTTCAGATGTTTTTTAAAAAAATTCGACAAATTCCTTATGGTCCGTTCTTGTCTTTGGGTATATTTGTTGTTATGATTCTACATGATTGGATTCGCGATTATCTGAGTTTTGTGTTTCATTGAAACGGAAAACCTAAATTCAACATTATAAGGAGATATCAAATGCGAGCAACCAACAAAAAAACAATCGCTCTGCTGATTTGCCTTGTAGTATTTGCTCTTCTGCCGGGCTGCACTAATTGGGAGAAAAAATATCAAGCTCTAAGCGTAGAGCATGAGAATTTAAAGGGTCTGCTCGACCGCGAAAGGTCTGAAAAGGGTCAGCTTGCCGACCGGATTTCGCAAGACCAGATGACAATCGAAGAGCTCCAAAGGCAGATTGAAGAACGTGCTAAAACACCGGCCGACGCAACTGGTTTCGGAGCGGGCTACGATGTTGCTTTCGACCCATCCAAAGGAACAATTACGGTAACGCTGCCGAATGCGATACTGTTTGATTCAGGAAAAGCTGAGTTAAAAAGAGCAACCAGCACGGAGCTTGACCATATTCGTTCGGTATTGCGGGACAAATATGCCGGCAAACAAGTAGATGTCGTAGGCCATACCGACACGGACCCAATCAAAAAATCAAAATGGAAGGACAACTGGGAACTTTCCGCTCAACGTGCTCTTTCGGTACTCAGATACCTCGTCAAACATGGAATCCCTGAAGATACGATTCAAGCAGTAGGATGTGGAGAAAGCCAGCCTATCGCATCCAATTCGACCGCCAGCGGTAAAGCGAAAAACCGGAGAGTCGAAATCGTGGTGCATTTGAGGTGACGTTCCTTATTGCGTATTGCGTAAAAACAATTTTTGCACAATACTGCAGATAGACAATGTATGATTCTCATTTGGGTTTGCAAAGCACGCGAGACCAACAGCTAACTACGGGACAAACGTTTTAGTCTCCATCATACCGTCCCTGCTTATACAGACAGCAACGGCACCGTGTTTAGGGGTATAGAACGACTTGGCGCTGGTTTTTCCTTTAATCACCTGTTGTTGTCTTTCGTATTGGCTTCGGTCGCAACTGTATATCAAAATATCTGCATCGAGTTTTTCCAAAAAATTATCCTCTAAGGTATTGACCGAGCCGTGATGAGGAACAACGACAATGTCGGCTTTTAGGTCAGGATACAGCCGGAGAAGCTCTCTTTGTGCAAATTTTTCAATGTCGGAGCATAAAAGTATTTCGGTGCCGGCAAATTCTATCAATAAAACCAGCGATTTGTCGTTATCACCTAAATCCTCATTCTTAGCTATCTGCTCATTAGGCCAGAGTATTTTTATATTAGCACTGCCGCTTAAATTCAAATCTTCGTCCAAGCGTTTTATTTTGAAGCCCTTTTCTGTCAGACAGTCATTGAGAAATTTTGCTGCACTCCATTGTTCGGCCTTATCAAAAAAGACTTTGTTGGCGTAAACCTCGCCGACTTCACAGTGTTCGGCAGTCCGGGGTATTCCATTTATATGGTCTATATCGTTATGGCTTATGATAATGGCATCGATTTTATTTATTCCGGCGTAATCCAAAAACGGTGCAATAATTCGTCCGCCGATGTCGCTTTTGTGCAGCGAGCCTGCATCAAACAAGAGGTTGGCTTTGCCGGGAAGCTGAGCGAATATTGCCTGACCGTGGCCGACGTCAAGACAGGTGATAACTAAATTGTCCCGATGTGTCCTCTGCCATTTCGCGGCGCCCAGAAAAACAACCATTGCTAAAAACATCGCTGTGCAGATTACTTTTTTCATCAGGGGACGCTTGAAATAAACAAAACCGGCAAAAAGAACAAAGCAGTAATATAAAATTATTAGTGCAAGCGGCACCCGACCTATCAGTATGTGTGAAATTTCCCAACCTGCAATACGCCAGCTTGCAATACACTCTACAATCGAAATCAGCAGATCGGA
>JBDRTM010000482.1:0-4712 GCA_043824065.1 Planctomycetota bacterium
TTGTCCTTGGCTATCCGCATCTTCTGCACTGTAAAAACCGCCTTTAGGATCCATCATATCACGCAAAACATAGTCGAAAATCTCCTTCGCGACTTTTGCATACTTGTTGTTGTTAGTAATCTGATATGCTTGCAGATAAGCCTTGCTGAGTAATGCCTGGTCGTAGAGCATTTTCTCAAAGTGCGGGATGAGCCACTGAGCATCTGTGGAATATCGATGAAAACCCCCGCCTATATGATCGTATATGCCTCCATTAGCCATAGCGTCGAGTGTTTTTTCGACCATTTCCAATGTTTTGTCATTTTTGTTCCTATGCCAATAGCGTAAAAGCATGGAAAGATTACTCGGCTGAGGAAATTTTGGAGCAGCGCCAAATCCGCCATAAGTATTGTCAAAAATGCTTTCAAAATGAACGTGGGCTCTTTCCAATATATCAGATGAGAGATTTTCCCGGCCGTTCTGCTCGCTTTGACTTGACATTATTTCGCTGATTTTGTCCGCCGACCCAAGTAATTGCTCACGTTTGTTATCCCAGGCGTCGGAAATAGTCAAAAGCACTTGCTTAAAGCTCGGCCGCCCGTATGTATCCTTCGGAGGGAAATATGTACCGCCATAAAAAGGTTTGCCTTGCGGCGTCAAGAACACCGATAAAGGCCAACCCCCACTACCGGTCATCATTTGAACCGCTTCCATATATACAGCATCAACATCCGGCCGTTCCTCCCTGTCAACCTTAATGCACACGAAATGCTCGTTCATTATCTTTGCAATCCGCTCATCAGTGAAACTCTCTTGTTCCATAACGTGACACCAGTGACAGCTTGAGTAGCCTATCGAAAGGAAGATTGGCTTATCCTGCTTGGCGGCAATTTCAAAGACCTCATCCGACCACGGATACCAATCCACTGGATTATGTGCGTGCTGCAACAGGTATGGACTGTTTTCCTTGATGAGCCTGTTAGTATGTTTATGTGTAACTGCTGCAGTTGGCATTTTCTTATCTCCTGGTATAGCGCAGAGGCCAATAACTAAAAGACCCACCGTGGCAACAATAATGAGACCGACATAAAATCTTCTTTTGGTCATACATATATACCTCTGGATTTCCAGCAACGTCCTGGGAAATAGTGCACTACGTGATATTCTGTCCTGCTCATATAACTTGTATAACTTGGCAGCCGATTTATTTATAGATTTACTCTGTCGCTTTTCTTAAAGGCCCAATATAAAGCTTCTTTCGTTCAGTTTTACCTTATGTCCGGTTTCAGCTTTACAAAGGAATCTTGCAGCAGCCAGGAGAGCCTTTTACAAGGCCACAACTGGCACATGTGGTCTGATCTGGCTTGCAGCACAATTCCGTACCGGCAATCTGGCCGCACTTGGTGCATATCGCTGCTTTTTCCGCACCTTCCGGAATAGCACAGCAGCCCGGCGAGCCTTTTACAAGACCGCAATCGGCACACTTGGTTTGATCCGGCTTACAGCACAAATCGCTGCCTTTAATCTGCCCGCACATCGTACAAAGCTCGACAGTCTCGGCAGCACTTGCTGTACCTTGGCCGGACTTTTTACAGCCGTAGCCCAGCAAGGCAATTCCAACTAAGCCAATCGCCAATGCAATCGCAACAAATGTTTTTCTCGTGACCATAATTAGCTCCTTTCAAAAAATTACAATTTACAGTTGCCCTAAACAAATCAAACAAAACGAAATACATAGTTTTCCTTTAAGCTGCATAATTTTAGCTTAGCATTTCGGCCAAATCTTCGTCGGGATTGCCAATCGGCTTGATGCTGAATTTCTCCACGAGAACATTCACAACATTTTCGCTAAGAAACGCCGGCAGACTCGGACCAAGCCTTATGTTCTTTATCCCCAAATGCAGCAGCGTCAGCAGAATAGCCACCGCCTTCTGCTCATACCATGAGACTACGAGTGAAAGAGGCAAATCGTTCACACCGCAATCAAATGCCTCGGCGAGTGCCGTTGCAATCTTGATGGCCGAATAGCAGTCATTGCATTGCCCAGTATCAAGCAAACGAGGAATTCCATCAATATCACCATAATCACGTGCATTTATTCGGTACTTTCCACACGCCGCTGTCAGTATCACGCAATCGGCAGGTACCTTCTCTGCAAGTTCGGTAAAGTAATTGCGCCCGGGCTTGGCACCATCACAGCCGCCAATAAAGAAGAAGTGTCGAATCTTACCTGCCTTTACTGCTTCGACAATTTTTTCCGCCAGGCCGAGTACAGCCGTATAATGGAATCCCGTGCTCAAAGTCCCCTGTGGATTCTCTTCAAGCGGCGGCTGCGATAAGGCCTTGTCAGTCACCTCACTGAAATCCCTGTTTGTGATGTGCTTGACGCCTGAAACGCCGGCTATCCCGCACGTAAACATCCGGTCTTTGTAAGAGTCCTTCGGAATCATAACACAGTTTGTCGTAAATAAAATCGCACCGCTGAACTGGTCAAACTCTTTTTTCTGATTTTGCCAGGCAGTGCCGTAATTACCCACAAGGTGCTTGAACTTCCTGAGCTCCGGATAACCGTGAGCAGGCAGCATTTCGCCGTGAGTGTAAATGTTAATGCCTTTACCCTCAGTTTGCTTTAATAACTCATAGAGGTCAAGCAGGTCATGGCCGGTAACAACGATTCCCGGTCCGGCCTTCGTGCCGGTCGGCACTATCGTGGGTGTCGGATTGCCAAAGGTCGATGTGTGTGCATTGTTAAGCATTTCCATCACACGAAGGTTCATCTCGCCGGCTTTTAGCAACAGCTCAAGATGGCGATTCAAATCAAAGTCCACATTCGTTAACGTTGCGAACATTGCTTCGTGCATAAATGCGTCCACTTCTTCATCTTTTTGCCCCAGCTCTCGCGCGTGATACGCATAAGCAGCTATCCCTTTTAGCCCGAATATGAGCGTATCCTGCAAGCTCTGAATGTCCTCATTCTTGCCACAAACTCCGACTTTGGTACATCCCGTACCACCTGCTGTCTGTTCACATTGATAGCAAAACATAATTTTCCTTTCATTTTTTTCCAATTGTTCTTTTTACTTTAACTTTTTACAAACAACTCTGCTGCTATCCGACGACCCTCGTCGGTCTTGAATGTTTTATCAATAATCTCCTGCAGTTTCTCATTGCTGGCATTGGCAAATTCCGTTGGGATATTAACGAGCCGGTCCGCATCCCACAAAATCCGAAACTCAGTTGTATCAATATCTTTTGCGCTGTGATGGTTTGCGATAATCCTGCATATATGCTCGATAGCCTCAGCCGAAATGTCATATTTTTTCAGAATCTCCTCAGCAATTGGTGGGCCTTCAATCTCCTGGTACTTGCCGGCTGACGAGCCATACTTGCGTTCGGCCTCGTGAATTCCGATATCGTGCAAAATCGCCGTGGCCCTGACAATCAGCGGGTCGCCGCTTTCGACATTTTGTATCTGCTCGGCGTAATCCAAGACGGCAAGCGCGTGCTCAATTCGTTTCTGGTCATCGCCAAAAATAGTTTTCATCTCCTCTATCAACTTTTCCCGCCTAACCCTCAAGTTCTTTGCGACGTTAACTCCCAGGCACTGCTCGGCATACTGGCACCATTCAGCGCAGCCAAGGTCTATCTTTGGATTAACGACCATTTGTTTGCACTTGCGACATTTTAGCTTCGGCTCATCCTTGAAAAACTCGACAGTTCCACCGCAGCCGGGACATTGCACTTCAAAAATGTCCTCCGGTTTCCAAAATCTCTGGTCTTGTCCAGGACATCTGACCATCCGTCATTCTCCCACTTTCCGACAATCCGCCTATAGTTATGCACGAATCATCGTTAGTAACATCTTGAATTTTTCCTGGGCTGTAACTGCATGCGGCACATTGCCCGGCATTATGATAATCTCTCCGGCTGCAACCTGCTTCTCTTCGCCATCTATGGTCAACTGACTATGCCCATCAAGAACCTGAACAACGGCATCATAAGGTGTCGTATGTTCGCTTAATTTCTGGCCCTTATCAAAGGCAAACAGCGTGATTGTTCCTGCTGACTTATCCAGTATTGTCTTGCTAACAATCGAATCCTTCGAGTATTCGACCAAATCCGCCAGCCTTTGCCCTTTGCTCACACACGCATGCAGGACACCGGGCATTTCCTTTTCGCAGGTCATCCTTTTCTCCTTTTAATATTCTTTGACTTCCTTTTTTCCTTGGCACCCTGGCTTCGTAACAGTTCATCTAACGTAATGCTCCCAAGATAATTGGATACATACTTCTGAAGTTTGGCAAGCTTCACGGTTATTGGGCAGCCTTTCCAGCGTTGGCAGACATCCCCCCCCAAAAGACATCTGTTTATGCTCAAAGGCCCTTGAATTGCCCTTATTATTTCCAGCAAATTTATCTTGGCCGGCTTTCTGTTTAAGCCAAACCCGCCGTTAGGCCCCATACTGCTTTTCACCAGCCCGGCTTTATTAAGCTTCTGCATCAGCTTGCAGGCGAGTTCATAAGAAATATCCTCAGCCTGAGCTATGTCCTTTGTTGATACGGGTTCCTCTCCATAGTGCCCTGCCAGGTTCACCATCGCTCGCATAGCATAATCTGTATTTCGTCTCAAAACATCCATCTTCAACCAACCTTAATAATTATTCTCATTATATAAGACTATTATAGTCTTATATAATTTGTTCGTCAATATCTAAAATAATATTTTTTATAAAA
>JBDRTM010000483.1:0-4209 GCA_043824065.1 Planctomycetota bacterium
TTTCCAAAATATTCTCTTCTACACGACCAAGGGCCCCTTTGATAGCATATATCTGGTTTAAAATGTCGATACAGTATTTTCGATCTTCAATCATCCTTTGAACACCGCGAACCTGCCCTTCAATTCGCCTTAAGGCAACCAGATTGTCTTCATGACTCGGATTTTTCTTCATCTCTTGTCCCTTTTGTCCGGCACCTACTGAGCTTCCTGCTTCGGCGAAGCACTTCGCAGAGACAAGTAGGCATACGCCTAATTGGTGTTGGACAACGCTATTATACCCCCATAGGGTATATCGTGTTCATAAAAAAAACAAGTTTTTTTTGGAGATTCAGGTCGTAGGGGCAACCCAATGTGGTTGCCCTGGGCAGGCACATAGACCTGCTCCTACTCGAAGCTATTATCGGACTTATTAGTCTGTTACAAATAAAATTGTGCGCAAAATGGTCACAAAATAGTGATGTGAGTATAAAAAACCCCCTTTCCCCCAAACAGGGTTGAAGGGGCTGGTAAAATAAAAATGTACTATGGAGTCCCTTTAAAAAGGTTGTGGCATAAAGCCTCCTGAGATAATCAGGTGATTGTAAGCGTCGGACTCAAAACGCGTATATTCCCCTTTACGGGGTATTCTCATATACCACTCTTTTATAGTGTTAGAATATTATGTTCAAGAACTTTTTTGGTGCCGACTCCAGTTTGTTATTGGAGACAATATTAACTTTGATAGCATATAGATGATTCGAAGTAGATAAACCGAGGGGCGCTTCAAACGACATGACAAATCGTCGTTATTTGGCGTGGCGTTTGATCGACCCGGCAGCAGAGGCGAAGCTTTTTAGTTTAAGAACAAGCAATCTCCCTCCCTCGAAAGAGGGTGGGGAGGGAGATTGCGGCCGTGCGAATCAGATGGATGCTTATGAGCAGAAGGCGGTTTAGTTAGGGCGTCAGCCTTTTATATACCCTCTTTGGTTCCGGCTACGCCGGGTTAGGATATATCCATTTTCGACGAGCATCGAGTATCGAGCATCCAGTATCGAGTATCGAGCTAAAGCCTTTATGCCATCGGCAAAATCAGAGCTAACAGGAACGAGACGATGACCCCTGTGAAACCGACTATAGCCAGCAATGGCGTCCAGGACTTGAGCCCTTCAGCTTCGGTCAGCCCGGTCATTTTTACGAATATCCAGAATCCGCTGTCGTTCATCCACGAACCTATCATCGAGCCGCCTCCGATGGCGGTGGCCAGATACGCAGGGTGATAACCCAACGTCTCTGTCGATGTTATCATTGCGGCAATCATCGCTGACGAGGTTATCATTGCAACGGTGGTCGAGCCTTGCGCTATTTTCATCAGCGCAGCGATAAGGGCACCCAATACCAACAGCATCATACCACCTGCCGGTTGGCCGCTATCGCCCTTGAATAGGTTTTCGATCGCCGGGCCTATCTGGGCGGCTTTAAGCATTGCACCAAAGGCACCTCCTCCAGCCGTTATCAGGATAATCACACCGCCGCTCATCAATGACACCTCGACAACTTTCGCCAATTGCGCGTTCGTGAGGGCACGTTTGCTCTTGAGCATCCACATGGCAATTGCAGTCGACATAAGCATCGCCAAATTCACGTTGCCCAATACGGCGGTTATGCCAGCGGCCCGGCTTAAGCCCGAGCCCTCAGCAGCACCCTCGGCCATCGTGCGGACAATTGTATTGGTTGAGACCAGCAGCACTGGTAGAATAATCGGCAGAAGTGACACCAATAGCCCCGGTAACTGATGGTCTTCGAGCGGCTCCGCCCCTGCTTGTTGCTGGCAGGGGTCGCCACCAAGCGGTTTCATTTGTATATTCATTCGCCGGTCTGTATACCCCGAGAATAACATTCCGACAACGGCGGCAGGAAGCGCCACCAATGCGCCAACCATAATCATAACGCCGATATCAATGCCAAGGTTGTCGGCCATAATGAGCGGCCCGGGAGTTGGCGGGACAAGGGAGTGGGTAACCACTCCGCCGGCTGCAATGGCCATTGCGTATTTTAGGTAATGTTTCTTTGTTCGCCGGTGCATGGACCGCGCCAACGGCACCAGCAGATAGAAAACTGTGTCAAAGAATACCGGGACCGAAAGCACAAAACCACTGGCCATAAGCGCTGTAGAGCTGCGTTTTTCCCCAAGCAGGGACAGGAAACCTCTGACGATGCGGTCCGCTGCACCGCTGTCCATCATGCACTTGCCGATGACCACGGCCAGAGCGATGACAATACCGATACTGCCTGCCGTTTTGCCAAATTCTGTTGCCACCCGGCTGATCTTTTCAGCCATATCACCAGGACTAAGCAGGCTAACAACCACGGCTGAGGTAATCAATGCGATAAAAGCATTCATCCTCAACCACGTAATCATAAGTATGACGGTCAGCATGCCGACAACAAGAATTATTAGCGGGTGCAGATTGAACATAATACCGTTTTACCCTCAAACAATAGGACAATGAAATAACTTTCTCAAACTGACCGTTTTTTCTTGTCATGCTGAGCCGAAGGCGAAGCATCTGGCCAACGAAAAAGAGATTCTTCGCTTCGCTCAGAATGACAGCTTTGCTGTCACTTTAGGCACTCTCAAGATATTTTTGACCAAGCATGGCAGCTCCCTTCATAGACGACTGCTCGTTATGGACATATTCGCAGTCCCTCATCCACTTTGATTTTGCCCGCATCAAAGCGGGATTTGTCGCCCCCCCGGTCACGTGAATTACATTTTGAAGGGTCACGTTCTTACCAATCTCTTCCAAGTGTGCTTTCTGATATTCGCATAGTCCTCTGACAATCCCGGCTAATATCTCCTCACGGGTGGTTTGCTGGGTCAATCCCAGCAATTGAGCTTTAAGCGGCTCCAGACTGTATCGCGAACCCATAAGATAAGGCACATAAGTAACGCCGCTTTGGCGTTCGAGCCAGTTCTTGATTGCCTGGGGAAGGAAGCTGTTGTAAAATTCCTCAGCACTCAATTCACTGCAGAATAACTCTCTGAACCAGTCTAATGCCTTGCCTCCGGCGTTCATAACATGCAAGGTGAGCCACCTATCGGGGAGCACGTGGGCCCGAATGTTGTAATTAGCAGAGGCCAGACATTTATCAAGACATACGAGATTAATTTCACATGTGCCGTTTACATTAATGATGTCTCCCGGCTCGTTAATTCCCACCGAATAAGCCGCCAGGACCGCATCATTACCACCGATCAGTACCGGAGGCTCCTTCCTGAAGCCCAATTTCTGCGCAGGTGACTTGCTTATTCGGCCGACACTCTCATACGCCGGGATTATTTTTGGTAATTGGTGAAGTGAGATATCAAAAGTCGAGGCGATATCCTCATTCCAGGTGAAGTCGTTCTGGACCGTATTGTACAGGGCCGTCAGCGATGCAGACGAGGGATCGATGGCGAACTTGCCCGTCAGCCAATGAGCAATGTATGTATTGGAATGGCCAAACTTGTAAGTGTTGCCAAAGATTTCGGGACAATTATCTTTAATCCAAAGAATGCTCGCTAACGAACATCCGCCCGCGACCGGCATATTAGCCGTGGTCTCTAAAAGATGCTCCATTCCAACGGTTTCTATTATGAATCGGGCCTGCTTACGGGAACGCTGGTCAAGCATCAAGATGGCCGGGTAAAGTGCTTGGCCATCTTTATCCATCGCCGTCAGCCCGGGTGTGGTCCCGGAAAGTGAGACAACATCGACATCGACGATAAGGTCCTCCATTTCTTTGCATCCGGCGGCCAAGGCCCTCTTCCATTTGTCTTGTTCGATATCACCAAATAATCCGTCGTTATAAATATTCACCCCGTACTCTTGCGTGAATTGTCTAACCAGACTCAGCGTATTATCGACAATCTGAAATACGCCCATCTTCATACTGGTCGTTCCGATATCAACCCCTAATATCGTGCTGCTGTTGGCTGTCTTTTGATTTTCGGTTTGAGCCATCACGACCTGCTTGATAACACCTCAATTATATTTTCACCGGAGACCGTTCCTGCTTTCGCACCTGTGCCTGCGCCACCTGTGTCGAGGCAAACACAGATGCAGGCAAGAAGGCACGGGGCCCTATGTTCTAAGGATTTTCGTTTAGAGGTATCGAAGCTCGTATCGAAGATAGTGCTCTGTCGCAGCTCGATTGATGGATGTCATTGCGAGCGAAGCGAAGCAATCT
>JBDRTM010000484.1:0-6563 GCA_043824065.1 Planctomycetota bacterium
GTAAGCGTTCAGGCAGATTTAGCTAAATCGCCTTCTGGTTTCATTAACGATGGAGCAGGAATACCGCTTAAATGACAACTACAGGCTTCACGCAAATATTCGATAACACTCCGTCCCTGCAAGCGGCAGGTCGCACACACCGTCAGTATGCGCTCAACGTAACGAGCACCGCGTTCGCTCTGCGTGCCGAAGCTGCTCTTACGCCACAATACACCCTGACGCACAATTCTTTCAGCAAAGTTGTTGGTCGGCTCCACTCTTTGATCCTGCACAAATGTCCACAGATACTTCTTGTGTTTAAGGATGTCACGGCACTTACCGCCCATCTTGCCGTCAAAGTTCGCACCGGCTTTCAACAACGACTCAACATGCTGTTGAAGTTCGGGCATTCTGCGTTGAAATGTTTCCCATTGCAACGTGCCGTCACGAACCCGCTTTCGCAGTTTCAATATTTTTTTTGCCAAACCATGAAGCTCTTCGCCTATCTTGCCTATCGCACCTTTGGCTTCACTTATCGCCTTGAAATCCCGTTTCAAATGCGCCCAGCATATCTGGCGAATCAATTTGTAAAAATTGTAGGCGTTATAACGATCACTTACCAGCTTACCCGAAAAGCCGCCTATCAGTTTGCGAGCCGCTTGCTGGCTGCGGTTGGCATGAACCATAAAAAACGCTGCTGTTGCACAACAGAAAGCCCACAGCCAGCCTTTCTGCTTATTACCTCGAGGCCAGCCGGTTTCGTCAGCATGTGCTACATCCTGTTCTCTGACGTGCTCGGCAGCTTCATTATACGGCTGTCCCAGTACATCGGTCAGTTTAGCTTCGCAGTTACTCAGACCGCCAAGACTCATCGGCACGGAGAATACTTCATTCATCAGAGCCAATGCCTTGCGTTTGCTGGTATTGAGAACGCCTGTCAGTATGCCAACTATAGACAATGTACCCGGACCAAAGTGCTTGCGTTTCACTTCGTCCGGAAGTGGCTGATAGATAAGCTCTCCGCAATCTTTGCACCGGTATATGTACTGAACATACTCTGTGACCTGCGGCTCTATGGGCGGTATATCAACGATCTGATGACGCAACGGCTCTTCGCTGGTTTTTTCAAGATTTGTGCTGCCGCAAGTACATACTTCTGGTTTGAGATGAAAATGTTTTTTTACCAACTCCTGCGGCAAAAGCTCCCGCAAATGCGGCTGATGTCCGTTCCTTGCCCCGCGTTTTTTACGCCGACGCTTTGGCAATACGACGGACATTACGGGCGGATCAGAGGATGGCGGTTTGGAGGAATTCCTGGAATTCATTCCCAAAATCCGTTCAAGCTCTTCGATACGTTTTTTCAACCTCGCGTTTTCCTCTTCCAATTGCTTTATATATACGTCCTTGTCCATAAAACTGTTATCGGACAAAGACAAATGTTTACTAAAGTCTAATTCAATTACTTGAAACTGGGTGAACGCTTACTTTATTCTGTTAAACACCATAACTCTGCGCTAAAATCTTTACCGGATGTCTTACAAAGCAATCGCTAAGATGCTCTATCTGCATTTTGCAGGCGGCGCATTCGGTTAATACGTTTTTGGTGTGTGCCGATTCCAATGCGTTCTTTAAGCTCACGGAAATTTTAGATGACAAATCGTAATTTTTCTTTTGCATACCGAACGTCCCGGCAAGGCCGCAGCAGCCGGCCGCCAGGTCAACGACATTGACGCCGCAAAGCTCACCCAACAGCTTTATACTCGCCCCCTCGTCGCCTACAGCGCACAAATGGCAGGGCAAGTGATAAACAAACTCCTCTGTTATCGACTTCGTCGGTGCTTTCAACTTATTCTGCGTAAACAGGCCAAGTAAATAATTCATCAGCTCATAAGTACTTTCTGAGACAAGCTCAGCATCCGGGCCGGCGACAAAATGCCGTAGCTCTTGCTTCAAGCACAGCGCAGCACTCGGCTCGGAACAAATTATCTTGTAACCTTCACGCACCGCCTTAGCTAAATGTTTTACACTGTATGCTAAATCCTTATGTGCTCTTTTAACGTTACCATAAACAATCGCCGGCAGGGGGGCAGGCAACTGCTTCGGCAAAATCACCTCGATTCCGTTTGTCCGCAGAACATCCAAAACGGCAAAGCCCAACTCGTGGTCGTTATAGTTCGCGTATGTATCCACAAAATATGCCACCCTATCAATCGGCTTCTCTATCGGCTCGCAGGCAGCTAAATATTTACGTCCTGCTTTCAGGAACGGGCCGTGCCTGAACTTAGGTATAGCTCTTCGCTTATCTATGCCGGTAAATTTCTCTAATAGCAGCTTGAACACCGCCAATCGCATCACAAAATTTGATACGGATGAACAAACGCTGCCTGAGATACTAAGGTAGCGATTATGACTGAGAACCAGCTCTGTCCGCCGCAGGCCCCTGCGTTTGACGTACTGGGCCCTAACTGCTATCATCAGCTCGGAAATATCAACACCCGATGGGCATTGCAGCAGGCAGGCCTTGCAATTAACGCACAAATCCAGAAACTTTCTAAACTCCGGCGATTCAAAATCTTGTTCATCTAACTGTCCTGTCGCCCACAAATGCAGTATATTAATCTTTGCTCGCGAGCTGCCCAATTCCTCACCCATTGCCCGAAACACCGGACACATCCGCAAATCCGGCTCGCAGCTTCGGCAAAGCCCGCATCCGTAGCACTGCTCGAGTTTGACAGCAAGCTCACCTTCTCCAAAAAGCAAATCCGTTTTAACTCTTTCCGGCAAAACCTTATATTCAGCCCGCAGGTTCTTGACCATAACGTCAGCATCGGGATTGATGATTTTGCCCGGATTCATCAGGCCGTCAGGGTCGAATATGTTCTTGATTTTGCATAGTAATTCATAATACTCATCGCCGTATTGCCCTCGCACGAAGGCCGCTCTTATCAGGCCCTCTGCGTGTTCGCCGCTGATTGAACCGCCTAACGACCAGGCGAGCGAAAAAACGTCATTCGCAATCGCCCGCATCTTTTCTACTTCAGCCGGGTCGCTCAAATCCAAATACGGCCGCACGTGCAGCAGGCCATCACCGGCGTGACCATAAAAACACATCTCGATATCATAACGCTTTCCGATTTCCTGCAGTCCCGAAATATACTCCAGAAGCCGAGTGTTCTCAACAGAGGTATCTTCTATAAATTCAGTCGGATGTTTATTACCCCTTTTCCTGTGAACCAACGGCCCTGCGTCTTTACGTGACTTCCACAATCGTTCCTGTGCCTTAGGCTCCAAAAAAATACTTCGCCCGCTTGCTGTGGCTCCGACGGCCGAATCGGTTTTTTCTATTTTCTCTCTTACCTGCTCCTGTGTTTGTCCGGTATGCTCAACCAAAAGAACAGCAGCCGCACCGGCGGGTAAAACATCACGATATTCCGGCAAGGCCTCAAATGCCATATCGATTAAGTTCTTATCCATCAGCTCGCATGCCGAGGCGCCGTTATCAACTATAATCGGCACCGCCTGTGCCATTTTCTCAAGACAGTCGAACTCAAGCTGCAGCAGACCTTTCGCCGCCGGTATCTCTACGGTCCTGAGCGTAATCTTCGTAAAAATAGCCAGCGTCCCTTCCGAGCCTGCCAAAAGCCGGGCCAAATCAATCCTGCCGTTATGGCAAATCCCTGCAATATTGTAGCCGCTTCGGTTGCGCCTGGATTTAGGTTGTGCTTTATTGATAACCGCTTCTTTGTCCGAAAGGACGGACAGACACTCTCTCGCAATCCAGGCGACCCTGTCGTCCGGTGCCTGTTCCGGGTCAAAATCATTTTTGAATTCAACCACACTGCCGTCAGTCAGGACCGCTTCGATGCTTTCCACGTAGTCGGCGATAAAACCGTATTCAAGCGAATGGGCACCGGTTGAATTATTGGCAACGCAGCCACCTACTACCGCCCGATTGGCGCTCGACGGGTCAGGCCCGATTTTCCTGCCGAACTCAGCCAGGCATTTATTCAAATCGTCTAATACAACCCCCGGCTCGCAAACCACCGTCTTGCCTCCGTCTCTGACATCAATAATCTTGTTCATATACCGGGTCATATCGAAGACTATACCGCTGCACAGCGACTCACCCGCCAGCCCGGTGCCTGCTCCGCGGGCAACAATTGGTATATCTTTGGCGCCGGCATATTTGACAACGGAAGCCACGTCGCCGCTGTCATGCGGTGCAATAACGCACGCTGGAATTATCCTGTAAATGCTCGCATCGGTGCTGTATGCAGCCCTGTGCAGTATATCAGCAAAAACATCTCCCCGCACAACTTTAGCCAAATCGGATGCAATCTGTTCCGGTCCGGCGTTCATCACTTCTTTTATGTCCTTAGGCACTTGTGTTCTTCCTGACTATTACTCGAAATCACGAGGCAGGAACTGGGCTTGGGAAATGGTTCCGCTCATCCGCAGGACTGCAAGGTCGTCTTCGCTGACCTGTCCTTCGATGAACTGTTGAACAACGGGATGGGGATGATTACGAATATGGTCGGTATCGCCGTCGGCAATAATTTTGCCGTTATGCAGCATAACTATACGGTCAGCTATTTTGTAGGCGCTTTTCATATCGTGAGTAACAACCACAGATGTTACACCAAGCTCTTTTTGCAGCTTCCGTACAAGCTCGTTGATGACATCCGAACGAATAGGGTCCAGTCCCGTAGTCGGCTCATCATATAAAATTATCTCCGGATTTAGCGCAATTGCCCTTGCCAATGCCACTCTCTTTCGCTGGCCCCCGGAAAGATTCGCCGGATAAAATTGCTGAAAACCGTCAAGACCGACCATAGCTAATTTGGCCTTTACAAGCTCTTCGACCTCTCTCCAATTGGTTATCTTACAGTGCTGTCTTATCGGAAATATTATATTTTCAGTAACACTGAGACTGTCAAACAACGCCCCTCCCTGGAAAAGAAAACCATAATGGGTGCGTATTCTATTTAATTCATTTTCACTCAGATTGTCGATTCGCCGGTCTTTAAAATAAACCTCGCCGGAGTTCGGCCTCAATAAAACTATCAAATGTTTTACTAAAACAGTTTTGCCGCATCCGCTCGGGCCAATCACAACGGTCGTCTTGCCTTTCTCAACTGTCAGAGAAATATTATCCAGAACGACATTGCTACCGAAACTTTTAGTAAGGTTCTTGACCTCAAGCATGCCGTTGGAGCATGCTTCCGACAACTGGTTATTCTCATATTTCTTTTTCACTTTTGTATTGGCTTTTTTAATTTTTGCCTTTTATTTTTCTGCTTGTCATCAGACCAGACTTCTAAGCGGCCAAAACGTATTGTAAATCGCTTTGAAAATCACCGCCAGTGCAAAATCCAGTGCTAATATGGAAATAAAACTGGTCACGAATGCTTCTGTGCACGCCTGTCCTACGCCGTGAGCACCTTCCCTGCAGGTAAAGCCCTTATAGCAACCGATAACCGCAATAGCTGCGCCGAAGAAGAAACCCTTTGCAACCCCAATAGCTATGTCCCATAGTTCCACGCCGGAGGCGCTAAAGCTCCAATACGCTCGACTGTTAATACCCAATTGGATAACGCTTATAAAATAACCGCCGACAATACCCATCAAATCCGCGTATATAATAAGAAACGGCGTAAGCAGCAGGCATGCCAGGACCCGCGGTGCAACCAGATGTCGTATCGGGTCCGTCCCCATACTCCTCACCGCATCAATTTGCTCGGTAACATTCATCGTTCCCAATTCAGCGGTCAAAGCTCCCCCGATACGCCCGGCCAACATAACCGCTGCGAGCACAGGCCCTAATTCTTTCACAACTGAAATATTAATCAGAACGCCTAAGTGCTCTTCCAGCCCCATACCCGCCAGTTGGTCGTATGCCTGAATCGCCAATACCATCCCCACAAACGCACCCGTTATCATTACAACCGGGACACTGTGAACACCGATGATATTCATTTGTGTCCATATCAACGGATACGTGCGACGGTTCAGACAGCTCCGCAAAGACACAATCATCGATTGCCAGACAAACCTGCTAAACCGCCCCATATTGCTTACGCCGTCTATTGTTTTAGCACCTATTATATCAATCATGGTATTTTACTCCAAAGCCAAGTCTCAGAACAGATTCCACTCCCGCTGCGGCTCGGGCCTTCCGGGCTGCGGCGGGCTCCGCCCCGACCAGCGCCGAGACGAGAGCTTATCCTTAATAGTAAATTGTCAACAATAGTAAATTGTCAACAGCTGATAATCAATTGTCAATTAAAAAAAGGGCCCATACCAAATTGGTATAGGCCCCGAATTGCCTGCACTTGCGTAACCGCAGGTACAAGTGACGCGAATCTGTTATATCAACGAATCAATTTTAATTACCAGGCAAATCTCGGCTTACGGTGCCGGAGGATACAGTCGAATATCATCGAAGTACATCGTACCTGAACCACCGGCCTGGGGGTTGTTCCTGTTACCAAGACCAAGAGCAATCGTATTTACATTGGCAAGGTTCACGCCCTGGTCGGCAAACGCTTGCAGTGGGATACTCCATTCTGTCCATCTGCCTGTCT
>JBDRTM010000485.1:0-3484 GCA_043824065.1 Planctomycetota bacterium
TCCACCAGAAAGCCCAATTTTTCAAAAAAGTCCGGCTCTAAGGTAAGCGCAAAAACCCTCGGCACACCAAGCTGCCCGGCTTGTTCGAGGGCGGCCGTTACCAACATCTTTCCAATGCCCTTTTCTTTATTTGCTTTATCGACCGCTAACGATTTTATTTCCGCCAAGTCCGACCAGATAATCTCCAGCGCACAGCAGCCAACTACATCACCATCCAGTTCAGCCACAGTAAAGACCTGAAGGTTCTCATAAATATCAGCCATCGAGCGAAACAGCATCCTGTCCCGCTCGGCATAAGAGTTGATCAGAGCGTTAATTCTCTTAACATCCGAAATTTTCGCGCTGCGTATATTCATAAGTAATAGCGTATAGCGTTTGGCGTATAGCGTATAGGAGCCGATTATATTACGAACTGCTTTTTGATTAGTCGGACCAGTTATCATCCTGCCAGTATTCAAGGGTAAAAAACCTTTTCATTTTTATTCCTTTCGTCATCGGTATATATCGGTTATAGAACAATTAGCGGCGCTTAACGACTCTATATAGTGAATTCTATCAAATTTGGCTTAAGATAACAAGAAAAAAGGCCGCAAGTCCGAATTGTATTCGAATTAGGGGCGAGTAGCAGGAAGTTACTAAAGAAGATTTACGAATTCTTCAGTTGTCAGGCCAGTTTGTTCGATAATAGCACAAAGTGTACCTTTGGGAATGTCTCTTCCAGGATGGTTAGGTACGACAGTTCGTCTGTGAGTTTTAGGGTTGTACCAAATTTCATGGCTGCCTTTGACCTACAGCGAGATTTTTTGGAAGCCGGTCTCCATGTTGGATGCAGGATTCTATGATTTTACGAGCCACATCTTCGGCTATTTCAATGGTCTCTGCAATGGTTCTACCCTGGGCAATCAGGCCTTGCAAAACGGAACTGGTGGCCAAATATTGACCTTCTTGTAAATATTCGATTGATATTGGAACAAGATACTCTGACATATCTATTACCTCAATAACAAAGATAACATAAATTATAGACTTTGTCAATGTGAATCCAGCGAAAAAAACAAAAAAGGCCGCAAGTAGCGAACTTACGGCCTCTTTGGTCTGAAAGGTGAGACCACTATTGCTCCGGCGGTACGATGGTAATCTCGTCCCGGCCTTCGATATCCTGTCCATCATAGGTGCTTCCGGTCAGGACCGCATAGACATAGATCACATTGTCTTCTTCCACTTCTTCCAAGAGGCTGGCATCAATGTCATCAGTTGCTACCTGCACCACCAGGTCGAGCAGGCCATCTCCGTCCGCATCCTCCTTGTGGGCCATGAACTTATTACCCTTTCCTCGCTTGACTACGCTCGCCCCGGCCAACTCGATGGTACCCGGGTCGACGGTGGTCGCATCGAACCCCTCGTCCGACAGAATCGCCACGGGAATCAGGCCGTGCGAACCCAGGTTGATTACATTCGGATAGCTGCCCGGCTTAATGTCAATCTCGACCAAGAGCACCGATTTGACCAACTCGTATGTATCACCATTCCTGCTTAGCATTACGATGACTCCCCGCCAACTATCGTATGCCATCCCGGAGCCATAACCGCCGTCCTGAGAGTCGGGGATCTGCTGTTGGGTCTCCAAGAGTGTCCAGCTCGTGCCGTCGTAGATATATGTATCGTACCAGTCTCCAGGCGAAATAGGGTGCTTGACGCATGCCTGCAACCCTGGATGATAGACCATCTGCTCGTCTTCCCCAGAACCGAGTGGTCCGGTTTGCAGTGTGCGCGTCCAATCGGTTCCGTCATACTCCCAGGTGTCACGTCGTGCATAGCATCCGCCATGCAGCACAATAAGATTCCTCTTACTGTCGAAGGCCATAGACTGACTCCAGCGACTATCAGGATGGTGGACAGGGAACCTTTGCGTCCAGTTGGTGCCGTCATATTCCCAGGTGTCCGCCCCAACGAACCCCCGCTGAACTGTACCACGACGCCCCGATTACTGTCGTACGCCATTTCAAAGTCACTGCGGGGACTTGGCCTATGTGCGAGATCGGTCCGCTCCGTCCAATTCGTGCCATCTCATTCCCACAGGTCGTTCAATCTTCCATAGCGATACCCACCGAAAATCACAGTTTTCTCCCGGTGGCTGTCGTAGCAAATGCCGAACTCTGAAGTCCTGGGTGTCGGAGAGTGGGCGGGGAAGCGCCGGGTCCAGTCCGTTCCGTCGTACACCCATGTTTGGGGTGGATCGAGATAGATACGTCCGGCTGCTTGGTAGGCCACCAACGCCACGGTCTCGCCCCGAGCAGAATCGAACGCAAGATGGCACCATGCGCCATTCACGGGTGGCGAATGCACCGTATCCACCTTCACCCAATCGTAGACAGCAGTTTCTGCGCCCACCGTCAAAACCATTACCAACATTGCCACCATAAACACGATTTCCTTCTTCATTTTTTTTACCTCTCGAATTTGAGTTCATCTTTTTCCCAAGCTAAAATCATCAATACTGAAAAAATAAGTTCATCATCTCATAGGCATCTCCTCCTTTGCTTTCGCGGCGCAATAAAAAAGGGCACCGCTACATCGTGCCCATCCAAGGCCCGCCAGAGCCTGTCCAGAACACGCAAGCGATGCCCCAATGCCCGCAGGCAAAGGAGCACCGACCTTTATGCGTTTCTGGACATATAAAACTGGCGGTTTTGGATGGAACGCCGAAAGTTCAGCACTACAAACTATTCACTTTTCAAAAGCCGAGACAGTTCGGTTTATATTGCTGTATATTAACACAAAACAAAGATAGAAACAAGAGAAAAAAGATTAAAGAAGATGTTGTTTTGCTCTGCCCACAATAACGTTGTAATGGATTCCTGCTCCTTCGACCCATTCGACTGCGCTCAGGGCAGGCTTTGCTCAGGACAGGTTTCGCGGGAATGACAATCAGTGAAATCAGTGGAATCCGCGGTTAAAAAACCGAAAAAAGGCTGGAAAAACAATAGCATCTCGTATATCGTATTGCGTATTTCGTATGCTGGATGCTTGATGCTTGATACTGGATAATCGAGACGAGCATCGAGAATCGAGTATCGATATTCGATTTCATTATGAGATTTATACTTATTGACAAAGTTGTTTCGCTGGAAAATGGCAAGCAGATAAAGGCCGTCAAGAGCGTTTCTTTGGCTGAGGAATACTTAGCCGACCATTTTCCAACGTTTCCGGTACTGCCCGGCGTGTTGATGCTGGAAGGACTAATCGAGTCGGCATCCTGGCTGGTACGCCGGACGGAAAATTTCGCCCACAGTATGATATTGCTTGAACAGGCAAGAAATGTAAAATATAAAAGTTTTCTGGCACCGGGTTCTCAAATAGAATACACGGTCCAGTCCAAAACTATCGAAGAAAACGTCAGCATCTTTATTGTTTTTGGCTTATAAGAGGGTGAGCGAATTGTGGAAGAGCGCTTCGGCTTAAGGCATTTTAACTTAGCCGATGA
>JBDRTM010000486.1:0-3011 GCA_043824065.1 Planctomycetota bacterium
AGGATTACAGAAAAAACGATGATTTCGTAGTCCGAAAAAACAAACCCAATTCAAACCCAATTTCTTCAAAGGCCAAAATGAGCGTAAACATCTATTACACAGAGGATTATGAAAATAAATGGCTGCGGAGAGTCAGGAAAAACAAACCCAAAACAAACCCAAACAAAGCCTGTCCTGAGCGCAGTCGAATGGGCCAAATTCCGAACACTTTTTCCGCTAACGGCTCGCCCGTTAGAAGAAAAACGCTATCTTCTAACGGGGCGGGAGATTATAATGAAATCTTCAGCCAAACGTCATTTTTCCAGAGAACGCCAATTGAAAGGAGTTGAAAATGGATAAGAACGATTTAACAAGGCGGCAATTCATAGCCGCAGCATCGGCAGGCTCGCTCGCGGCTGTTACCTCAGGGACCATTCCTGCCTATGGAAACATAACTAAAAAAGCCGGCAAGCTGGCTATCCTGGGCGGTGAACCCGTCAGAAAAAACAAGAGCTGGCCTCGCTGGCCATACTGGGATGAAAATGTTATAGACTCGATATTGAAGACCACAAAGAGCAGGATTTGGTGTCGAATCCAATCTAAGACAGGTACTGTGCCCACGCTTGAAAAAAAGTTTGCCCAATTGATAGGGACGAAGCTCTGCGTGGCTACCGGCTCCGGAACCCAGGCATTACACACTTGTGTGGAGGCGCTTGGAATTGATGCGGGCGACGAAGTCATCACCTCACCTTATACCGACCCGGGGACAATCGCTTCCATTTTGTCCGCCAGGGCGCTGCCCGTCCTGGCTGACCTGGACCGCGAATCTTATCAGCTCGACCCGGAAGACGTGGAAAGGAGGATTACCGAAAACACCAAAGCGATTATGCCCGTGCACATGATGGGCCAAGCCTGCAATATGGACAGAATCATGGCCATTGCCAAAAAGCACAATTTGAAAGTGATTGAAGATGCCGCCCAGGCACACCTGGCCGAGTATAAGGGTAAGAAGTTAGGAACCATTGGCGACCTCGGATGTTTCAGCTTCCAGTCGAGCAAGACAATTGCCTGTGGAGAAGGCGGTGCAATAATAGGAAACGACGAAGAGCTTATGGACAAATGTTACACCGTCCATAATCACGGCACATCCCGCCGGGGACGCACCGAAGTGGCAGGACCAAAATACCGGATGAATGAGTTCGAAGCGGCCGTGCTCCTTGGCCAATGGGGCGGTGTCCATGAACGCTTTGCCCGCCGCAATGAAAACGCCGCCCATCTGACCTCCAGGCTCAAAGATATTCCCGGCATATCCCCCCAGAAATTGTACGAAGGCACCAACAGCGGCTCTTTTTACATCTATGCTATGACCTATCGAAAAGAACACTTCAATGATGCAGACCGCAGCAAGTTTCTCAAGGCCCTCAGTGCCGAAGGTGTCAGTCTCAGTTCATATATAGCCCAGGGATTACATAAGGAGCCGTGGGTAGAGCACATATTGAGCTCAAGGGTCTATAAGAAGATGTTTTCCAGAAAGAGACTGCGGAAATACCGCGAGGAGAACAGGTGTCCCAGCTGCGATAAGGTTTGCCGGGAGATGGTCATGATTTGGGCTACCGGTCCTCTGCTCGGCACCAAAGAGGATATGGACGATGTCGCCGATGCCATCCAAAAGGTCTATGAGAACAGGGACAAGCTCAGTTCGATATAATCAGAAAAAATTGTTGCCGCGAGTGACTAAGAGCCTATCCGAATAACTATTTGCTCTCTCCTGTCATTCCTTCGCTTTGCTCAAGGACAGGTCTGAACGGAGCGCAGCGAAGTGAATCCCGATGTATCGGGACTCTTCGTTGGCCAGATTCTTCGGCTTCGCCTCAGAATGACAAGGGATGAAGGATTATTCGGATAGGCTCTTATTATACTAATTTGTCTTCAATTTGTTTCAGAGCTTCAATCGATTCTTCAGCGATTATTTTCCCGCCGGGAGAAAAGTCAAATACTTCGAGAGATAACCATTTATCATACTTTAAGTCCTTGAGGGTTTGAAAGGCCTTCACATAATCATTGACCGCGTTTCCCGTGCCAAGGTGCTTACCACCTATTTCCTGCACATGAACGTGATAGATATGGTTAAAGTATTTTCTCAGCAGGACATCGAACGGCTCAGTTTCGTCAACGGTATTATTGAAGTCAAACATGATTTGAATAGCCGGATGATTGACTTGTTCGGCCAACGCCAACGCTTCGGCCAAAGTATTAACGACATCAGTTGTTCTTTTGCCTAAGGCTTCGATGAGTATTTTAACACCACGTTCCTGGGCATGGCCGGCAACCTTGGCAAGGCCTTCGGCAAAATATTTCTTGGCCTCTTCAACAGCAATGCCCCTTGTATTGCGTTGTTTCGGAGAGCCGAAAATCAGATAAGGTCCACCAAGGTCGCCGCAAAAATCGATAAGCTCGTCAAGATACGCGATAGTCTTTTGCCGAATAGCGGCATCAGGTGTGGTAAAGTGCAGTCCCTTTGGCGGCGGTGCTAATAACCAATGGAGTCCCGCGCATTCAAGGCCGTTATTTTTCATAACGGAAACCATTTGTTTACGTTCTGCGGGGCTTATCTCCTGCACGCCTTCTTTAACTAAGGTAAACGACGCGATTTCAATCCCTTTATAGCCCGCATCGCCAACAATTTGACATTGTTCGGCCCAGCTTAATTCACTCATGCTCTCATTACACATGGCATAATTGAAGCCACCCCATTCGGAAGGAGCAGGCGTTTCTTTTTTCTTGTCCCGAGCGCGGTCGAGGGGACGGCACCCAAACACCGACCCGCCTAATGCGCCGGCACCTAAAATACTCCCCGAGGCTTTGATAAAATCTCTACGGCTATAGCTTGACATAAGCTCTCCTTTCTTGTTGCCTGGAAAAGGCTTCTGCAAAATTGCAGGTTAGGCATACTTTGGAAGGAAAAAAACGTTGTTTTGTTTTTTTCTTTTCAAACAGTAAGCTCTTGCACAATAAACAGCTATAGGATTATT
>JBDRTM010000487.1:0-7088 GCA_043824065.1 Planctomycetota bacterium
CAATTTCCGAAATGGCCAAAATGAACGCAAATATCTTTATCACAAAGGATTATGAAAATGAAACCACCCTCAGGCTCCAAAAAAACAAACCCAATCAAAGCCAATGGATAGGAAACGGATTAAAATCCCCCATATCCCCTAAACTAACAAAATGTCCAATTTACCAGCGTTCTTACCTTTACTATGCGACTGCCGACCTAATAAATGCCGGTACTGTTACTCTGACGCAGATATGGAATTTGAGGATTTTTCATAGTATAATCGGCCATAGAAACACGTCGCTAACAAGTGATTCACCAATGCCGGAGATAACGAAAACAGATGAGTGAAACGAGCTTACTTTTGAAGGCGTATTATGAGGCCCTTTATGAACGGCTTCAAGCCAACAAGGAGCTTTTATCAAAAAGGATAGATGAACTGCTGGCCGAGGAGGTTACAGAACGCGGATTTGAGAACTTTGACGAGGCCAAATACGCCGCATACAAGGATGCGTGCCTGGCTTTTGTGGATGAACGAATAGAGTTATACAACCCATTTGGGATTCAATATACCTTTGACCGCACCCGGGCCAAGGAGGCATTTGAACTGGAGTTGCAGCTTGACTGGTACGACAGCAGGGCGGAATTTGAAGCTCTGGTAGAAGCAGCGCGCAACAAGGTAAAAGCGGGTGTAACGCAGGAAAGATTGCGACCGCTGGCCGATGAGCTTATCGAGGAGCTCGGAGCATTCCCGGACAAGAGTATTATATCTTCTTACGAGGCCGAACCAGGCCTGAGAAAGCTGCCGGACTACGTGGTTGCGCGAACGATAGAAGGAATCATTACGTGAACAGAAGCACTAAGGACTGGTAAAGAAATTAGGTTTCGTTTTTGGCTCCAGCGAGGACAAGGCTGGCAAGGAAGCAAAATGCAGGCCTACTGGTTGGTAGTCCGAGTTTTGCTGACACCGCCAGCCGAAGCCGCAGCCAGCCAAAAATGGAAGATAATTTATTTACAAGTCCTAAGGACGTTTGTGGAAGAATCTGAAATTTTGGAATTTTCCAATTTGATTCTTGCTATTGCTTTTGTTTTCGATTATTCTATTATATTACTTCTTTCGGTATTTTTCTCGTTATATACCGCTAAAGGAGGTGCCGAAATTTCAATTGATAATAGCGTTTTGGCTTTTAGTGAGGCCGAAAACATTTAATTTAACAAAAGTTCAAACAGGAGGCTGACAATGAAACTTATCACACGCCGAAATTTTATGAAACATTCTATGGCCGCTGGTATTGGCCTGACGATGGCCAGTCCTTTTTCCCGGGTACGAGGGGCGAACAACGATATTCGCGTGGCTGTAGTCGGTATCAATGGCCGGGGCAGCTCACACATTAAGGCATTCAATGAGATGTCAGGGGTACGGGTGGCTGCGCTTTGTGATGTGGACAGAAAGGTCCTCGACCGCCGTGCCAAGGCATTTAGAGACCGCAATGAGAAGGTCGATACCTATGTCGATGTTCGTGAATTGCTGGAAGACAAGAACATTGATGCTGTTGGCATCGCTACGACCAATCACACGCACTCGCTAATTACTGTTTGGGCCTGCCAGGCGGGCAAGGACGTCTATGTCGAAAAGCCTTGCAGCCATAATGTCTTCGAGGGCCGCAAGTGTGTTGACGCCGCTCGCAAGTACGAGAGAATTGTGCAGCACGGCACGCAGAGCCGCGCCAGTAACGGCTGGGCGCACCAGATTGCCGCCGTCCAGAGCGGCAAATACGGCAAGCTGCTTGTCTCTAAGGGGTACTGTTGTAAGCCGCGATGGAGCATCGGCTTTAAGCCTATAAAAACTCCTCCGAAGGACCTTGATTTCAATATCTGGCTTGGCCCGGCTCCGCTTCAACCCTACCACGAGAACCTCGTCCACTATAACTGGCACTGGTTCTGGGATTTCGGCAGCGGCGATATGGGCAACCAGGGTGTGCACCAGATAGACATCGCCCGCTGGGCCATTAAAGACGCTACCCTGCCTAAGAGCGTGATAAGTATGGGGGGGCGATGGGTTGATGGCCCTAACTATTTCAAAGACCAGGCCCAGACACCCAACCAGGAGTTATCAATATACGACTATGACGGGACGCTTTTGGTATTTGAGACTCGCGGTCTCGTCGGCAAATATAAAGAATTTCCGAAAAAAGTCGCCAACGAATTCTACCTTGAAGAAGGCGCAATCATCGAAGGCAAGTTCTATCCTAAGGGCAGCGACAAGGGCGAATCGCTCGTTGATGTGGAATATCCAAAGCGGTCTGAAGGTAACTTCGAGAATTTCATTAGCTGCGTTCGCAGCCGAAAACGTAAGGACCTCTACGCCGACATCCTCGAAGCACACTTGTCCAGTGCTCTTTGCCATCTGGGCAATATCTCCTACCGGATGGGTAATGAAGTATCCTTCGGCAAAGATTCCGAAGCCCTCGGCGACTGCAAAATCGTCAGTGACAGTGTCAAGACAGTTCTGGAGAATACCAAGGCCATCGGCCTGGATCCTTCAAGAAGTACGTATCGTCTCGGCCCTAAACTGCGGTTCAATCCCCAGACTGAGAAGTTCGTGGATAACCAGGCAGCCGATAAGCTGTTGACGCGTCCGTATCGCAAGCCGTTCGTTGTGCCTGAGCAAGTATAAGTTTGCCCCGTGCTTCTGTGTTCATCGGCGTTTCTTGAGTGTTACGCTGATGCCGCCGGTCTTTTTATGCAGGAATATGGTTTCCAGGTCAGGATTGTTGGTAACGGCCTTTAGATAATCCTGCATTTCCGATGCCAGGTCGGTAGTGTTATGGGCCAAAATAAGTCCACCCGGACGCACTAAGGGCAGGAGCTTGTTGAGGTAATCGAAGTAGCCGGCCTTGTCCGCATCAATGAAAAGGATGTCAATAGGTTCTTTTAGCTGGGTAACTGTCTTGTGGGCATCACCCTCGACGATGGTAACCAGATGAATGACACCGGCGTTTTTGAAGTGTTTGCGGGCCAGCGAAATTCGGTAGGGGTCGATTTCGTGAGTGGTCAGCTTGCCCCCGGTCGTTCGCAGAGCCAGGCAAAACCACAGCGCCGAGTAGCCGTTCGATGTGCCTATCTCTACGACGTGTTTGGCGTCTGCTGCCGCCGTGAGGATCCACAACAACCTGCCTTCTTCCGGTGTGATGTTCCACATTGCATAGTTTCTATTCTTGGACATATCCTCAAGAACACTTAGGATTTTTGCCTCTGCCTTTGTACTGGCGGCTGAGCTGTCCTTGGCCGGCTTGTCCGCATCTGCCCAGCTCACAGCCGCTACTATCAATGCTGCTGCCGCACAGGCTGTCACTAATAGACATTTTTTATTTGTTGTCATTGTGCTTGCCTCCGTCTATGGTCACCAACTTTTCGGGATGAGAGCCTAATTTCTGTAATATTATACCACCTACAATGAAGATTAGGCCTATTATTGTTGAGGGGAAAATCTTTTCGCCAACTATAAAAGAAATCACCACAAGAGAAAAGAATGGAGCTAAATAGACTAAACTTGCTACATGCGCGGTTGTCTTGGATAATTTTAATGCCTTTAGCCAGAGTAGGAAAGTAATCCCCATTTCAAACAATCCAATATAAGCTGCTCCAAGAATACCTTTAAGGTCTGGAATTTCTATTTTTGCAAAAAGTAAAATCGACAGAAATATGAAGACGGATCCGAACATAAAATTGAGGAACAATCTGACCGCCTCATCATGTTTGTCCCTTACGTTATAAATCCAGAATAATGACCAGATTAGAGTGCTGCCCAGCGCCAGTAATACTCCGGCAGGATTGGTAAACTTAAATCCTAAAATATTTCCATGAGCTGCAATGATAAAGACACCAAAAAAGCTGATAGTTATTGCAAGAATGCTCTTTAGTTTGATTTTTTGCCTAAGCAAAGGTATCGACAGCAAAACAAGTGTCAATGGCCAGAGCCAATTTATTGTCATAGCTTCCTGGGCACTAAGTATTGAGTATGCGTTAAGTAAGACAAGGTAATAGAGAAACGGATTGAGAAAACCCATCGCGGCGGAATGCAGATAATCGGTTTTAGAGAAGGCTTTGAGTAAATTTAACTTTTTCGAAAATAATAAGTGAATAAAAAGAGCGATAGTCGATACGAGTGAGGCATAAAACAGAAGATGCAGAATACTTAAATCTAAGACATCTGAATAATAAGGCAGCGATTTTTTGAAGGCGGCAGCAATGGTGGACCAGAACAAAACTGCAGCGGCAGCATAAAGATATGCCCTTTTTTGTTTTTCCATATTAACAGGCACGAAATAATATAATTTTATAAATTAGGCTTTTGCAACATCTGCCAAATTTACCATAGTTAATATCATAGAGTATAGCATTACCTTTTTAGAGTGAACTCAAGATTGGCTTTGATTGGGTTCGAATTGGGTTTGTTTTCACCAAGTGTCCAATTGGATTTGTTTTCATAATCAGTTGTATTATATGTATTTACATTCATTTGACTTTGAGGAAATTGGGTTTGTTTTGCATAAAAGCAGTGGGAATCGGGGTATCGGGTTACCAGGCAGTGATTATCAGAGTATCGGGTTATCAGGGTGGTCCTTTCTGATTCCCTGCATCCTGATGCCATGGTCTGCTGAACTCCGCTCACCGCTATCCCCCCTTTCTGATTGATGATTGACAATTTATTTTCGTTCATCCGGTTAATGCGTAGGTGGATCCGACAGATCAGGGCCTTAGAGTTGTCTGGAGAGAAAAATCGTTTGGGCAAAGACTCAGATTTGGGGCACGTGGGGGGAAATCTGTGCCTCTGGGGCCCCGAACGATTTTTCTCGGTCGTCCGAAACGCCGATTACACCTACTCATTATTCGGAAGAGCCAATATTTCGTGCGATTTTACCGTTTTTTTAATTGACACGGGCTGATAATATGTTAAGCTGTAATATTCGCATATGATAACCATTTTGGAGGAGAAATCCAAATGGTGTTCTATAAACGAGTTTTTCGTAAAGACAAGGCTAAGCCAGTAAATGTGCGCACAGTGTGCGGAGAGACAATAAACACTTTTGAAAGGAGAATAGGATGAAAAAGACATTTTCACTCGTATTGATTTTGGTGTTGGGCATGGCTACTGAGCTTACCAACGCAGATTTCACCTTCGGCGAGCCGACCAAAGTGCCAAATGTCAATAGTTTTTTCGAAGATAGTGGTCCGCATATCTCACCTGACGGACTGGAGCTGTATTTCCATTCCGGTCGGCCCCATGGTGCTAATGGAGGTTGTAACGATATATGGCTCTCGAAACGGTCAACAACAGCCCAGCCTTGGTCTGCGCCTGTTATGCTTGATCCTCCTATTAACTCTCACTGGCCACAGGCTTCTCCGTATCTCTCTGCCGATGGCTTGGAGTTGTATTTCACGGATGGTTGGCCAGGACTCTATTCACCGGACGATTGTGAGCCAAATCCCGGAGGTTATGGTAGCGGTGACCTGTGGGTATCGAGGCGTGCGACGAAGGAAGGTCCGTGGGGCAATCCGGAAAATCTTGGCCCAACGGTCAACAGCGAATACGGCGAAGATCAACCCTCAATCTCGTCGGATGGACTGTCGCTTTATTTCATGTCCAACCGGCTGGGAGGTTTTGGAAATACCGACCTATATGTGACAACACGGCAAACTAAAGACGATCCCTGGGATAAACCCGTGAATCTCGGCAACCGTATCAATACCGGTTGGTACGAATCGACCCCGCATATTTCACCTGATGGTCTGTCACTCTTCTTCGCTCAGGGAAGTTTTTCGACCGATATATTTGTGAGCAGGCGCACGACCACCACAAATCCCTGGGGGCAAGCAGTGAGTTTCACACCTGTTAATTCCCCTAATGCCGAGTATTACTTATCTTTTTCAACGGAAGACTCGACTCTCTACTTTTGCCGCAGTAAAGATACACTTGCTTTAGCTGACTACGACATTTGGCAAGTAGAGGTGACTCCCATCGTTGATCTCAATAACGACGGAATTGTCGACGCCGGAGACATTAGCATCATGATTGACTACTGGCACACGGACGAGCCATCCTGTGATATTGCCCCGGCACCCTTTGGTGACGGAATAGTCAATGTTCAGGATCTGGTCGTTCTTGCTGAGAATTTGTTTGAGGACTACCGGCTGGATATTGTCCCAATGATAGCACACTGGAAGCTGGATGAAACAAGCGGCGACTACGCCTATGATAGCATTAGTAACAACAACGGCACGCTCCATGGCGATCCAATTTGGCAGCCTGCCACTGGCTATGTAGGGGGGGCGCTTGAATTCGACGGGATCGATGATTATGTTAGCACACCCTTCATCTTGGACCCGGCAGATGGCTCGTTCAGTGTATTCGCATGGATAAAAGGAGAAACACCAGGGCAGGTCATCATATCTCAGGCGGATCGTGCTGTTGGGCGTACCGTCCACTTGGGAAGCATGTGGCTTAGCACAGAACCCTTCGAGGGAAGACTAATCACGAGGTTGATGGATGTGCCGTTCGGTGCGTTGGAGTCGGAATCCGTAATCACAGATGGTCAGTGGCACCATGTCGGGCTTGTGTATGACTTGGATGCATTGCATAGGAACTTATATGTAGATGGCGTAGAGGTCGCTGGGGATTCTGGTTACGTGGTTGGAGTACCTTCAGATGGTGGCCTGTACATTGGCGCGGCAAAAGACCTCAATACAGGTAGTTTCTTCTCCGGCCTGATTGATGATCTTCGCATCTATAACCGGGCCGTGACACCATAAAGTGCTACTACAGGTAGGGTGCGATGAATCGCACCAATTATGGGAGGGAAAAACCAGGAGGGGAAAATGGGGCAGGAGCATTTTCTTACAAAATCCTAATGTTCTTCCTGGGGGACGCCTTACGGTGAAAACCGGCCGGCCTTCGGCACGTGTTTGCTGTCTTTTGTCATTTGAGGTTTGGATTTGTTGAGAGCTTCGGATTTAGTGCTTATCTTCTATCCGCCCTCCGCACTTCATCATTCAATATTCCTTGTTCGATACCTGTCCTGAGCACGGTCGAAGGATTCGATATTCTCC
>JBDRTM010000488.1:0-13317 GCA_043824065.1 Planctomycetota bacterium
ATCAATACTTCCACTAAAGTAAAGCCTTTACGCATATCTATCACTCCAGTTTAGATTGCCTAAAGTGCCTAAAGTGTAAAGTGCCTAAAGTGACAGCGAAGCTGTCATTCTGAGCGAAGCGAAGAATCTCTTATTCGTTGGCCAGATCCTTCGGCTTCGCCTCAGGATGACACTTACGTGTCACTTTAGACACTTTAGGCACTTTAGGCACTCTAAACTGGAGTGATAGATATGCGTAAAGGCTTTACTTTAGTGGAAGTATTGATAGTAATAGTTGTTCTTCCATTTATGATGCTTGTTCTTAACGACCTTTTTAGAACGCTTATAAAGGATATTCCGCGGTCATATCGAGTCGTGCAGGAGAACACAAGTCTGCTAAGTATGTTAGAGCAAATGCAGAAGGACATTGACAAGGCAAAGGGACTGCCGGAATCGTTTGGTGAATATACTACCGGTGACAAACTGCTTTTGATTGAGCTGGCAGAGGGTATGATTTGCTACCAGTTAAAAGATGAGAAGGTGCTCAGACTAAGAACGAGGGACGAGGGACGAGGGACGCGTCCATCGTCAATCGTCTATCGTCAGTCAGTCAGTCCTGGTCGATACCACATGCAAAAGTGGAATGGCGAGTCTGGCGAAAAGACCCCAGCAGCGCTGGGTTCTTCAAAACCCGCCGTTGGCGGGGCGGTTATGCAGTGGAGGTCAAGACTCATATAGAGCACAAGATTCGAGGAGAACATTGGGAGAAGAAAATGGCCAATTCACATCTGTATTTTGTGGGTGCTTTTTGAGTGGATAGAAGTGGTTTGTCGTTGTCGAAGCTGGTATCGAAACTGGAGCTTTTTTAGCGTTTAGCGTATAGCGTTTAGCGTTTAGAAAAAAGAAACTATACGCTAAACGCTATACGCTGAACGCTGGGATACGAGCATCGACAACCTTAAACGAAAACATTTACTAACAAAAAGGTTCTGAATTAAAGATGAAAAAACCAAGGCAAAAAGGTTTTGCGCTGGTACTTGTGATAACGGCGATGGCCATAATAGGACTCGAAATGCACGTTTTAACCAGCGGTGCGAACACTATGTTGTTTCAAGCGGATACTGCCTATCTTGAGGCGTGTAAACGGAACCTGATAACGAGCGGCTTAGCGTGGGCAAAACGAAATATCCGGAATAACAATAGAGATACCTTTGAAAAAAGCGTGGAATTGGATGTTAGTAAGATGAATCCCGCTCGTCGAAGTCGGGACGGGATGAATATTCGCGCTTCAAGCCTGATTGTTACTATAAGTATCCCAACAGACAAAGAGCCGCAAGCACAAATAAATGTATCGTGCAGCCGTGGCAGACGAACTTTCAGGGACGATGACAAACACAAAATCAGGCTATGATAAGCACCGAAGCAGTTATTAGAGAGCATGCAAACTAAATAACTCAAACTGACCGTTTTGGTCACGAAAATAGCTATAAATATCTTATTAACAATAACATAACACGATTTGTCATTCTGAGCGGAACGAAGTGGAGCGAAGAATCTCATGCCCCCATGATGCGATTATTCTTCGCTAAGGCCAGATGCTTCGCGGAGTTTATCCTTGAGCGCAGCGAAGGGCTCAGCATGACAGCTTGAAACCGGTCAGTTTGAGTTGCTTAATATTCTCGGACCTTTCTTTTATCGCTCTTGCAAAATAGAGCATCCACCCTTCTCTAATTTCTTTAATTTCAGGCGCTAGTATCCTTTCCGGATTGCATTACAAAAAGTACTATTTTCAGGGGCGGCATATACCGATAGTCATCTTAGGAGCTTAATCTTTCATACAGGTAGGAGGTCTTTATGTCGGGTCCTGACCACGATAAACATTATAGGTCGTCTGCCATTTGGCCGTGCCGAGGTCACGTCTCGGCAGGTTGGCCAGTGTTGATTGTGCTCTTCGCGGTCTTGTGCGGACACAACAACGCAGTTGCCGGGAGCGCGCCACCTCAGCCCCGATTTATCGGGGCTGCTCACGTTACGGTCGAGACGTCCACGGCTGCATTAGCGATTGACTCAGTCTGCGAGGAGATTCGCAGAGGCGATTTCGTAAGTGCCCGGGAGATTGTTCGCAAATCGGATGCTGTCAAGAGCAGAGGTCTCAGGCAGCTTGAGACAATTATTGATGAGTATATGGCCATAGAGGCCCGGCGTGAGGCGTCCCAAAATGATGCCTATCGAGAGCGGAAAGGTGAGCTTGAAAAACTTCGGCAGAAGGGTTTTCCAAAAGACATTAATGACGTCAGTAGAGTTTTGGCAGTGGCATCGAAGGCTTTAGAGTATTCCAGCAAAGAGCAAGAACAGGCTTTGCTCAATGATATTTTTGTCAGAAAAACCGTTCGGCAAGCCAAACGCATCGCTTCCGAATTCGAGTCAAAAGGTAAATGGCTCGATGCATACAAAATATGCTATAGCAAGCTGGAGAAGATGTACAAAGACGACAAGAAGTGCTCGGACTATGCCAAACAGCTTCTGGCCAAGGCCGATATTGTAGCATTCCTTCAAGACAGCCCCTGCCAGAGTTTCGAAGAGCGTTATGCAGGCATAGAAAAACAAATGTTCCTTAACGCTGTGGACTTTCTGGATTCCGGCTACGTTAACATTGTTGATTATCGCGGGATGACAATCAAAGCTGTCAATCGCTGCAAATTGTTAGCGGAAGTGATGAGCAATTCACATCTTAAAATGAGGTATGAGATACGAGATACTCAATATAAGGTTATACAGAGAAGCCTGGAGGCGATGTTGGATGAAGTGAGCCAATCGCCGGTGGCTATAAGGAAGGATAAGCTCATAGATGTTTTTGAACGAGTTTTAGCGCTGAGCGAATCTCCCCTTGGGGGGGGAAGGTTGCCGCCGGCGCTGCTGATTACACAGTTTGCCGGGGGGGCATTGTCTGCACTCGACCCTTACACTGTTATTTATTGGCCCAGCCAGGCACAGAATTTTAGAAAGGCAATAACCAATCAGTTTACAGGGATTGGCATAAGGTTCTCGAAAAAACAAGAGTCTCCGAAGGTGGTAAGCGTATTGCCCGATACGCCGGCATACCGCTCCGGTCTTGAGGCCGGGGACGTAATAAAGGCGGTAGATGGTGTCCAGACAAGCCGGATGCCTCCTAACTGCGTGGCTCAGAGTATTGCCGGTCCGGAAGGCACAAAAGTAACTTTGACGATTAAACGCCAGGGCGAACATAAAGACAGGGATATTACCTTACGCAGAACCAAAATAGTTGTTCCTTCAGTCCGCGGCTGGCGAAGGAGCGAAACGGGTAGTCGAAGACCCCCTCTAACAGGGGGATGGCGGTATATGATCGACGCCCGGAACAAAATTGGTTACATTCGCATCAGCAGTTTTAATTCCAGAACAGTTGGCGATTTCGATAAAACACTTGCTCAGCTCGAAGCGCAGGGATTAAAGGGATTGATTCTGGACCTGCGTTCCAATCCGGGCGGGCTTCTGAATAGTGCAATCGAAATAGCAGACAGGTTCATAGAAGAAGGATTGATAGCGAGAATACAACCACGATGTGGAATGCCGACTTATGTATCGGCGCACAAGGAAAAAACGCATCCTGACTACCCGATGGTCGTACTCATAGACCGTTTTTCAGCAAGCTCTTCGGAAATTTTGGCGGGGGTATTGCAGGAACCAAAGCATAACCGGGCGACTGTTGTCGGTGAAAGAAGCTATGGCAAGGGCAGCGTGCAATCGATAGTGGGCCATCTCGGCGGGGGTGCAACACTAAAATACACAACAGCGTATTATTATTTACCATCAGGACAAAGGATAAAAAGCCGGGACGAGGATAGAAAGCCGGGCTGCGAAAATTGGGGTGTATTGCCGGATGTTAATGTGAAACTGCGAAGCGACGAGCTGCGGAAGATGGCCAAAGTGCAAAAGGCGAATGAGTCAACGGTAAAAGACCACCGAAACGACGCTCTTAAGGCCCATCCCGCACCAATTAGGCGTGAACCCAAGCTCAATTGGTGCCGGACGAGCCGGGAAACGATAGATGCCGATCCACAGCTGGCAATAGGACTATTGGTCTTACAGAGTAAAATGATAGAATCCGGCCATAGGTTGGCCTTGAATTGACGTGGCTTCTGCGCGTTGCCTACCTGTCAAACACGCACGCAAAATTGACCGCCGAAGAACTATTTTTTTGCCTTGAAAATAAAAATTGTTTGATTGTTACCGCGTCACTCATTATAATACTTGAAGCGGGTTAAAAGCCATAAGTCCGGTTAATGTAAAAGGAGTTCACATAATGGCCAAGAAAAAGAAGATAAAAAGAAGCTCAAAAAGGGTTTATGGTCTAAGAGCGAGCTGAGTCTGCTCAAGAAACTTTTCCAAAATAATCCCACTGCCCAAATAGCAGCAAAGCTGGGACGGCCGAACGATGCGGTAAAAAAGAAGGCATCCAGAATGGGACTGCGCAAGTCAAAGAAATACCTAAAGACCCTTGGCAGGGCGTAAAACTGTAAAAGCCGTTTCTTAAGAGACAAAGGGGGATAATAGTCGTCTTTCTTTGCACTGTGGGGAATTTCTACAACCGCCGAACATCTTACAAAATGGGAGATTTCCAGCGGGGCTTGCAGTTGCTGTTTCACTTAGTTTTGGGCTGAGTTTGTGCCTTTGCGCTGATGGTGTATCAGTTAAAATATCAGGAGCTTAACGATGAATTCGAAGAAAGAAAGGTTCTTCGGCAAGTTCTCAAAGCGGGCGAACAAACTTTTGACGAGGGATTACCGAGAGCCATTCGTCGTGCCAGAGCGAGTCTGATTATTATAGTGCCAGGCCTTAAAAAGAAATCGGATAAATCTATCTGAGAATCTACTCGCTTAGCGTTGGAGAATAGGCTGCCACCCAAACGTGAGTGGACAACTTACAGATTCAAACTTGACAGACTACTATATTGTCGCGACTGGTTCCCAGGCTCGTCTCGAAATTTCATTATTGGAATTTCAAAAAAATCAATCGTTTAGTCGCAAGCAAATTCAACCGCATATAAGATAAGTTAAGTATAGAACTAATAAAACATAGCATTACACTATACTTGAAATTTCTTTCTTTTTTCTCTCTTTTTGACTCAAGTTGCTGACATTTTCTCTTTTTCGCACTCTTTCTTTTTGCTTTTGCCATCTCTTTTTATTGATGTTTCACGTGAAACATTTTGTCCTTAACGGCATAGTAGTCTGTCAAATTTGATTTTGTAGCTTGGGTGGGTGACAGCTTCAAGCGCAGTCCCTTGGGGACACCTTACGGCGCTTGGGGATGGCGACCCGTGTATTTACCACCCATCAAATTAGATGAGGAAACGCACGCTTCTAACAGGCGTGTTACAGAAGACTAAGAGCCTATCCGAACAAGCCTTCATCCCTTGTCATTCTGAGGCGAAAGAAAGCTTGCCCTGAATTAGCCGAAGCCCTGAGCCCGTTCGGCTACGCTCAGGGTAAACTCCGTCGAAGGGGTAGCCGAAGGGCTGAAGAATCTGGCCAACGAAGAGGAGATTCCCACCTTAGCGGCTCTTCGACTTCACTTCGCTGCGCTCCGTTCTCCGAAAGGAGTCCTTAGGACATTCCTGCTGCTGGGTTTTCCGTTTTGTCTTACTAACTCTTTCTCTGTGTGTACCGAGATTTCTTGGCCGCAGCTTATCAACCGGCTCATATACATCGCTGTGATTGATCAGTGCAATTACTCTTCTTTGCCTTTTCCTATTGGAACTCATTCCTCACTATTGTTCCACGTGAAACATTTTTTAGAAAAAAATGCTTTTTCGCCCAATAAAGCTACAGAATTTTCGGTAAAAATCCCGAAATATTATTTGGATTAATAATCTCGATTCTCGTGGAATAGTGTAAAATGCCTAAAGTTTGGAGTGCCTAAAGTGTAAAGTGCCTAAAATGCCTAAAATGTTCATGGCCATCGTTTAAGGTTGTCGATGCTTGTATCGATGCACCTTCCAGCCACAAGCAGGGGCTTGACCCGCCAACGGCGGGTTTCAATTGGAACCCAGTGTTGCTGGGTCGCTTTTCTTCGAGCAACCAACGTCGAGCTTCCAGTCCGATATCAGCTTCGACACCGACAAACAAGCTTCTACAACTGGGCAACTTTTGCTCACTTTAGGCACTTTTGTAATAACTTATTAACCAATTGATTAGTCAAATAATTTTGTGAAGGAGCACTTATATGGCCAAAAAAAGGGAAAAACCAAGACATCTCGGCAGGGGGCTTCAGTCGCTATTAAGTCCGATAATGTCAGAGACAACAGAAGCAAAAGAACTATCATCGATCCCAGTAGCAGTCTCTAACTTCCCGCCGGACAAAGAGTTACGCGATTCACTGCAGGAAATCAGCATTGATGCTATATCGCCAAATCCCTATCAGTCAAGGACGGTATGGAGTGAGCAGGAGCTGGCTGATTTGGCTGAGTCTATCAGGGCAAACGGCATCATCCAGCCGATTATCGTCCGCCCTGCCGGGTCGCGGTATCAGCTGATTGCCGGGGAGCGCCGATTACGAGCTGCTCAATTAGCTTCTTTGACAACCATACCCGCCCTGGTTCGCCAAGCAAGCGATAAGCAATTACTCGAATGGGCATTGGTTGAGAACATACACCGGGTAGATCTCAATCCTATAGAGCGTGCAAAAGCGTATCAGGATTATCTAAGCACCTTCTCTTTAACTCAGGCCCAGGGGGCTGAGCGACTCGGTGAAGACCGCTCTGTTATCGCTAACTACTTGCGGCTACTGGACTTACCGCAGGAAATCAAACAAATGTTATCTGAGGGCCAGTTGACTATGGGCCATGCTCGGGCAATGCTTTCATTGCCGACAGACGAGCTTCGCCGCAAGTTAGCCAATCGAGCATTGGTAGGTCGGCTGAGTGTGCGAGAAGTTGAAAGACTGGTTCGAAGGTATCTTACCGGTTCCAGCCAGGCCAAGACAACCATTCGCTCGAAGCCGCCCCACATACTGGATCTGGAAAGGAAGCTCAGCAGCCAGCTCGCCACAAAGGTAAACATTGAGACCCGAAAAAACGGACAAAGAGGCAGGATAATTATCGAATTTTACTCCATAGACGAATTCGACAGCATTACAGAAAGAATTGGTCTGGCCTGTGTAGAGGAGGTCTGAAAAAGAATCAAAGAATCGTGGAAAATGCTGATTTTTTATAATTTTACCTTAGAAACCAAACAATTTGGTGTATAATTAGGTAAGAATATATAAGGGTATAGTTGTGTATCTGTGTTAAGTAAGTGGTTAGCGTTTATCCTGTTTCGGAGGATATATTATGAAGCGTCTTATTATTTCAATATTGGTTTTATTTTTCCTCGCCTCTTTCAGCCTTGTGCCAGCTTATGCTCAGTTACCAAATTTGTCACTTTACCAGGCCGCCGATAAGACACAATACAGATTGAGACTTGAAGAGGGAAAACAGTATTACATGCAGACAATTAACGAGCAGCAGATTTCCGACCCTACCCCAGCTAAGGAAGGGACAGTGGTGATGACTATCGGGATCGGTGCCAAACTTGACGTCAGCAATATAGATGCCAATGGCAATGCGCAGGTTACATATACATACAAGTGGGTGAAAGTTGGAATAAAAGCAACGGAGGAAAAAGTATATGATTCGTCGAAAAAGGATTCGACAGTACCACCTGAATTGCAATGGTTTGCCCCACTCTTAGAAGAGAGCTTCTCGTTAACAATAACGCCTGAGGGGCAAATTTCAGAGATAAAGGATTTGGATAAGGTACGCAGCAATGTGCGACAGAAGCTGCCTCCGGGGCCAATGAAGGAAATCGCGATGAGTAGTCTGAATCAATGGCTTGATGATCAGGCCCTGAGGGAACGTATCGAAAATTCAATGGCGATATATCCCGATAAGCCAGTCGGTGTTGGTGACTCCTGGAGCAGAAATGTCGCCTACTCACGCGATTTTGTGATGATTCTCGAAAACACATGGACTTTGAAAGAGCGAAAAAATGGTGTGGCGGTCATCGAAGTTGTTTCTACCATCAAGCCAAACCCCGAAGCAAAGCCGGTGGAAATAGGCACTCAGGGGGCGACAAGCAACTCTGAATTTACCGGAAATCAGCAGGGGCTTATAGAAATGCAGGAATCAACAGGGCTAATCATAAACAGCAAGATAAACCAGCAAATGACGGGACAGACTACAATAAAGAATGCAGGTCGTCCGGGTGCACCGGATATAACCCACCCTATGAAGATTATAGGTGTCGTTAGTATGGAGACTTCTGATTGGGAGAAGGCCAGGTCGGTTATTGGTACAAATGCAGTTGCAGAAGAGCAACCCCGTAGAGAAACCCCATACTCTCGCCCAGGAGGCCCGCAACGCAGAGCCACTACTTTTGCAAGATCGGCAGCCCAGCCATATCTAATCGATGACGAGGAGGGGTCTTTGCCGGCTCAACCAAGACAAGATGAGCAGAAACGAACTAAAACACTGCACGATGCTGCGCGTGACGGCGATATTGACCAGGTTCAGCTACTCATTTCAAAGGGCGCTGATGTGAATGAAAAAAACAGGATGGGCTGGACACCGCTGCACACGGCGGTTCAGAACCGCCGGCAGGCGCTCATTGAACTTCTTATTGCCAAAGGTGCCGACATCAATGCAACGAACAATCGTGGGCAGACGCCTCTGATGGCTGCGATAGATATCGGCCAAAAGGATGCTGTGGAGCTGCTAATCGCAAAGGGCGCCGATGTCAACGTTATGGGCAGTCGGGGCGATAACGCCTTATCTTTGGCGAAGAAGAGAAGGAATACGGAAATCGTTGATTTATTGCTCAAGCACGGCGCCAAAGAGCCGAGCCCCCAAGACTTGATGGGAGACAGGTATTATGAAGAGGACAATTCATATCCGGGTTATGAGGAGCAAGGCACAATTCGGCGCGGAACCAGAGCCATTAGGGGTACCAGAACCGCTGGTCAATCGCCTGTTCAGGTAGATATCCTTGCCGACCCGAACGGGATTAAAGCCAGGATCAGGACGTTCGAAGGCCTTGAGAAGGCATTGGAGGAGGCAGCCGGCAAAAGTCAAAATGAGATGCATCAGTGGCAGCAGAAAAGATATGATAACAGAACATTACTGATAAGAACTGTGCAAAAGCAATTCGAGGATGAGATTGGTTTCATACGAAAAGTTGCTGTTGAAGAAAAAGCGAAAAAGACAACTGAAGCGATTGACAGTACGTTGTCCGGAAGACAGGAGCGGTTCAGTAAGGTCAGCAAAGAGCTCCTGGCGCAGAAAAGAGATCTGAGACAAACGCAGCCCGCCCGTGGCCGCGGCCGAGCTCGAACCTCCGGCAGAGACACGGGAGGGAGAGGTCGGACTTCACAGAGAGGACAACCATACGGAACAAACATAACAGAGCCGCTTTATGGTCGCGGCGACGTTATGCCCGGAACGACCAGGCCCCAGAGTACAAGAAGGCCATCTGAAGAGGTGGATATAGAGACAGAAAATGAGATAAATCAGTGGCTCCAGGCCGACGTTGAAGACAAAACAAACTTGGCCGAGGCAGTACACGAGCAAATTTGGGTAGAGATTAGTTCCGTACGAAGTGTTGCTGTAGAAGAAGAAGCGAAAAAGACAACGGCGGCAATTGATGGAGTCTTGCTGTACAGGCAGATGCGGTTCGAGGCCCTTATCCAAAAAATGGAAGAAGGACAGCAAGCACTGCGACAACAGACCCAGGACCCGCTCACCCGCGGTAGAACCAGTGGAAGAAGGTCTCTGCAAGGCGGCCGCAGAGGAGCTACCGGAGTACAAGAGGAGAATATAGAACAGCAGAATCAGTCCAGGACTCGCCGGCGACGCTGACAAGGATGGCAAAGCAATTAGCTTCAAAAGTCGCGATAGTAACAGGAGCCAGCAGAGGCATTGGCAGAGCCATTAGCGTTGCATTGGCACAGGAGGCCGCAACGGTCGTCTTGGCTGCACGCTCAATCCGGAAATTACAGGAAACCGCTGACCAGGTAACAAAGGCCGGCGGAAAAGCCGAGATTGTCGTTACCGAGCTGACCGAAGAAGAATCCATCAAGAGCCTCGTCAAAGTAACTAACGAGAAATTTAGCCGACTGGACATCCTCGTCAATAACGCAGGCGTTACTCATTCAGCAAGATTAGAAGAGACCATAACCGAAGACTGGGAACGCTGTATGCAGGTAAATGCCCGTGCACCATTTATCCTTTGCAGAGAGGCCCTGCCGCTGTTAAAAAAATCGCAAGCGGGATATATTATCAACATCGCATCAGTCGTTGGGGTCAAAGGTTATCCGCTTCAAAGTGCTTATACTTCCTCCAAGCATGCCCTCCGCGGAATGACAATATCGTTAGCTGAGGAGCTCAAAGGCTCGAATATCCGTGTGCATCTGCTCTGTCCGGGCGGAGTAGATACCGAGCTGGTCCAGAAAGTTCGGCCGGATATAAAAAGGGATGAGCTTATGCAGCCGGAAGAAATCGCTGAGCTGGTTCTCTACCTCGTTACGCACAAAGGTAATGCCGTTATAGATGAGCTGCACATTCGAAGAGCGACCTCAACGCCGTGGTTCTGAACCGCGGATTACACGGATTTCACAGATTTTGAAGTTTGAGGGATTCCCGCTTGAGTTTACCTCGCACTACAATGCGGGGCGGAAATGACATGAAACAGAAAGGATAGCTATGCGGATGGTTTGTCAGCGAGTTTTGCAGGCTGAGGTTAAGGTAGAAGGCCAACAAGTCGGCAAAATAGACAGGGGACTGCTGGTTTACCTTAGCGTCGGCAAAGAAGATACTATAAAGGACGCCCAGTTTATGGCTGATAAACTGGTGAATCTGCGTATCTTTGCTGACGAGGCCGGCAAAATGAATCGAAGCGTCCTTGACGTTGGCGGCCAGATTCTGTTGGTCAGCAATTTTACGCTTCACGGTGACTGCCGAAAGGGTCGTCGTCCCGGCTTTGACGCCGCAGCCGAGCCGGCGTTGGCACAGCAGCTTTACGAAAAAGTAATTGAACTGATTGCCGAACAGGGCCTAACTGTTGAAAAAGGCGCCTTCGGCGAGTATATGCACGTAAGCAGTATCAACGACGGCCCTGTAACCTTTTTACTCGATAGCACAAGGCTGTTCTGAGCCACAGATTGAGCAGTTAGTGGATTTCAGCTACAAAAGGAATATGGCAGTTGAGGCAGGGACATAAATCTCCGAAGGGAAATATGAGATGGATACGAAAATAAAGGCAAAATTTATAAGTTACTGGGAAAAATATTTTGACGGGGCGGAGCTTCCCATCACTTTCTACTATACTAACGAAGCGCGGGGGGCCGAAGCGGTGAAGCCCTCTTCGGGACACAGGTGCATTTTTGCTGATTTATGCAAAGTGAGAACGGGAAAATCTCTTTACTTCGACGCTGAGTCGATCGGGTGTTTCGGCGGGAAAAAGTATCTGGGATTTAGTACGGAGGTTATGGAGAACTTTGAATATTTCCTCTCCTGCGGTATCCCCGGAAAGCTGGAGGGCGAGCGCTACAAAAAGACGCCTGAGCTGGTCAAAGAGATGATGGAAAACGTCCCAAAGTTAAAGGCGCCTGGCAAGTTCATTGTTTTCAAGAGATGGGATATGCTCGAAGAGTCGGACGAACCGGAGGTGGTTATCTTCTTTGCCCGCCCTGATGTTCTATCGGGCTTATTTACGCTTGCAAACTTTGATAGACTTGAAGCGAACGGCGTATTTGCGCCATTTGCCGCCGGCTGTGGTTCCATAGTTCAGTATCCTTATCTGGAAAAAGATTCTGACCATCCAAGAGGCGTTCTGGGGATGTTCGACGTTTCGGCAAGGCCGTTCATCCCTGAGGATATTCTCAGCTTTTCAGTGCCGATGAACAGGTTTGTCGAAATGATTGGTAATATGGAAGAAAGTTTTCTCATAACGCCGTCCTGGGCAAAAATCAAAAAGAGAATACAAACAGCGAAACCATAGCCTAAACTCAAAAGTTGATTTGAGATTTTTACGAAATGTGCTTTGAACACGCCTCGATATGATATGCAGAGGTCCTAAAAGAAATCGGCACAGATGAAAAGGGCAAGAAAAGTCTCGTAGGGCTGCCCACAAATCGTATAATTCGGGAAATAAGGCGCATTTTAGAGGTTAAGTAGCGAGCGATGGCTTTTGGATTGACAGGAATTAGAGTTTTGGTTATTATAATTATATAGCGTGTGAATGGGTGCGTAACCCTCGTTTGCTGTTACATACGAGAAATTGTCTTAAAGAGTGGTGACCATAATGGCGAAGAAAAAGTCAAAAGAGAAGTCTCAAAAGAGTGCAAAAAAAGCTGTTAAGAAATCAAGCAAACCTAAAGTACCTGGGAAGGACACAATCAGTTTTGACTACATCAAGAGCAACTACTTTAGAGTAATTCGAGTTGATGGTGCACACGGTGGGATTGCGCCGAAGGCACATGTTATTCAGATGGCTTTGTTTAGCGAGCGCCGGCCTATACCCAGGAAGGAGACCTTTCGACTAAAAGAAGGACAATTGGGCGAGCAGATAGATAGGACAGAAAGGGATGCCATTATTCGGGAAGTTGAAGTCGAGGCACTGGTCGATTTAGACACTGCAAAGTCAATAAGTAAATGGCTTGAAGACAAAATTCAATTAATGACAAAATTAGAAGAGAAGTTGAAATAAGATGAATAATTACGTGTATCAAAATTACGTAAGACCACAAAAAAGTGGTATGACATTCGCGTTATTTGGAGACGTGCGTTACTCAGAGTATCAGTCTAAGCTTGAACAGTCTTCAGGATGTAATCAAATTTATGCCTTTATGGAAGATATTCAAGTCGGATCGATATCATGGAGAAAACAGGATACGATGGTCGATAGGGAACTGGAGCAAAGGTTTAAAAAGCTTGCGCAGAAATGGAAAAGAGAAACGGTAAATATATCATCAATACAGCAAATGGTGCTACATCCCGCCTATCAAGAGATCATTGCCATGGGACCTAAGGTGATTCCCATGATTCTAAATGAACTTAAGCGTAAACCCGATTTCTGGTTTTGGGCGCTTAGATCTTTAACTAGGACAAACCCAGTTACCAGGGAGATGCGAGGGGATCTCATGGCGATGAGAGAAGCATGGCTCGATTGGGAAAGTAAGAATGCGTATTTGTAATCCTGGAGATTTCTTCAGGGCGTTCCCACGTCTCAAGAAGTCTCCGATATATGTTATGCAAAATTGAGGTTAGGCATACTTTGAAAAGAAAAC
>JBDRTM010000489.1:0-2183 GCA_043824065.1 Planctomycetota bacterium
GGATAGCCGGAAGCTCTCTCAGGCCCAAATAGATAAAAGCAAATATTGCCACAGGAAAGGGTATAAGAACGTCCAGAATTAATAATTGTCTGCTTGAGTAACTCTCCGCTGGATTGACAGCATTACACTCCAGACCATCTACAAACTTAGCTGTGTCAAATAGAGTCTCCTCTTCTCCATAAGGAATGAGAAAGAACCGAGCTAATCGTCGCATCTCAATTACACGGGAGCGACAGTTTGCCAGAACACAGTTACCAGGCAGCCTCATCGCACTAGGGGCACAGACTTGTCCAGTACCCAGCCTGCGTGTTAATACCTTTATTACCGAATTCGTCATTTCGTCCGAATCATGCATAACCACATCGTTTATGGTACAAAGCACATCCCAATGCGCGATGAGTACTGCTGTTGACTTCACCCCGGAAAAGGTAGGGGAAACTGAAAATCTTTAGGGTCTCCCGTGTGTTGTCATTCCTTACGATTCTCCATAAAGAAATCACTAAAAACCTTTAAACCACGGACCAAACAAATCCAGCTTGTGGAACTTTTCCCCGGCCATGTCCAAGTCGCATTTCTAACCTTGGACTATGGAACACAATAGTACCTTTAGGTAGCGTCTTTAATATAGTGCAATTCTGTCCTAAATGGCTCTCCAATTTCAAATAAATTTTTGCGAGAATGAATTGATATGTGCCAAATAGAAATACTTAAATTTTATTGATGTTTATAACCGTCAAGGAGAACTTCGAATATTTTGACAGTTGTTCGCAGGCTGTCCTTTCTATATAATAATTATTTTGGATTATTGCCTATGAAAACAGCTTTCTATTGCCAAAAACAAAAAATTCGAAGCAAAATTGTCAGGATCTCTTCCAAGATTATCTTCTGGTCTTCATTCATGACGATTTGCTTATTTTTCCCTTGTTTTCTCCTGTCCCAGGATAAAACAGAGACTCTGGTACAAGAAGAGGCTTCGGATTATTTTCTCAAATGGCTTAGGGAGGATGTGCTCTACATTGTCACTGACGAAGAGCGAAGTGTCTTTGAAAACCTGACGACGATTGATGAGAAAGAGCGGTTTATTGAACAGTTTTGGTTCCGCCGCGATCCTGACCCAAAGACTGCAGAGAATGAATTCAAAGAGGAACACTATCGGCGGCTTGCGTATTGCAATGAGAATTTCAGTTCCGGAAAACCGGGTTGGAAAGCTGATCGAGGGAGAGTCTATATCATTCATGGTCCTCCAGATGGACTCGAATTTCACCCCACAGGGGGCCACCACGTTCGTTCAATGGCACAAGGTGGCGGATCTACCACAACCTACCCTTATGAAGTCTGGAACTATCGACATATCGAGGGGTTGGGTGATGATATTACCCTCGAATTTGTTGACAAAACCATGACCGGGGAATATCGACTCGCGCTTCTGCCAGACGAAAAGGACGCACTTCTTTACACACCAGGTGGTGGAGAAACTGTTGCCGAGGCGCTAGGGCTGGCAACAAAAGCAGATCGTCCATTCTTCAATCCTGGCAATCGAGAGAATTATCCCGGTATGCTTCACAGCATACAAAACAATCCTTTCCTTCGATATGAGACTTTCGCCAAGGTGCAAGGTGCGACAGAGATCAAGTACCAGGATTTGAAGCAAAGGGTAGAGGCTAATGTCAGTTACGACATGATCCCACTGACTGTCGAGGCACACTACTTCCGGCTGAATGAGGCACAGGTTCTGGTTCCCGTTACATTTCAACTCCAGAATAAAAGCCTCAACTTTAAAACAGAACATGGCATGCAGGTTGCGCGCGTGGCCGTTTATGGGGTTGTTACAAGTATTTCCAAACACATTATCACTGAGTTTGAAGATGACCTGAACCTGTCTTATCGAGCCGATACCTTTGATGCCGGATTACTTCAGGACTCAGTCTACCAAAAAATTCTTTTCCTGGAACCCAAAATGCCTTGCAAGCTTGACCTCATCGTTAAAGACCTAAATAGTGATAATGTGGGGGTTGTCAGCCGATCTTTAGTATCACCCAGATACACCGACAAAGACCTTCAAGCGAGTCCGCTTATTTTCTCAAGCCATATATGGACCCTCCAGGAAGCTCCTGACCAGAATGAGATGTTCGTCTTGGGAGACGTAAGGATTCGACCTAACATAAAAAAAGAATTCACTCGTG
>JBDRTM010000490.1:0-8848 GCA_043824065.1 Planctomycetota bacterium
GCGCCTTCACGCACTGCGTTACTAATCAGATAATTGACGAACTTAATGACGGGCGATTGGCCTGCCATTCTTTCCAGGTCTTCTGATTCCTCCTCTTGGTCCTGAACGACCTCAACATCCGCCATATCGTTTATGATATTATCGAGGTCATAATCAAGCCTTTCGTCCTTGAAGGAATCACACACGGACTCAATGTCTTCTGTGCTGCAGACTACGACCTTCAGCTCCATTTGTGTTTGTCTTTTCACGTCCTCTATCGCAAAGACATTTGCCGGCTCACTTATTGCAACAACCAAAGTCCCTTGCTCTATCGCAATCGGACAAAGGGAGTTACTTTTTATAAAATCGATGTCGAGCTTCTCGAAAGCTTCCTTCTGCACGTCTTCCGGTACTATATGTTTGAGCTCAAGGTCATATAACTTGGCCTTGGCCCTCAAAATATCATCAGAACTAATTTTCTCCATTTTCAACAGCAATGCTGTGACATCAGGAGTCGGCTTTGCCTGCTGTTTTTTTCGCAGGCTTGCATGCTCCTTGGCATTAATCTTGCCCATTTCCAGCAGGACATCGGCGAGGTCGTACACGTGCGAATCGCTGGTTTGCTCCGGAGAGTAAAGCTCGCTTAGCCCCCGCACCGATTGGTCCTCGGAGCAGTCCGGACTTGGTGCCGGGCCGGTGTCTAAGCTCCGTTCTAAATCCTTTTTCGGCTTCGATGAATCCTTTCTTTTTTCAGATATAAAGGGTAGTTTCATCCCGTTAGAAATTTCATATTTTTGTGTTTCATTAGATTCCCGTTACAGAATTTCTAACGGGATTCATTCCGACAGCTTCAATGTTATTTGCACACCGTCCGATTCAAGCTTGACGTAACTATCGCCAATTTGGAGGACCTTAAAACCTTTTATTGAATCACCCTCATAGAGGATTCTATCATCTATCATGCAGCAATTGCCCTGGTTCGATTGCATAATACTCAAAAGCTGCATGCCCTGTGATTTATATCTTATCTGCTGTTGCCAGAGCTTTTTTGCGTCAATTCCCTCAGCACCGGGCTTCTCCCTTAAATTGGCTAAAAAGGTTTCAACCTCAAAAGGATTTTTCGCCAGCTCATTGACCTTGACCTGTGGCACGTCGGAAAACTCATAGAATTTTTTGACTATTTCATCCATCCTGCTAAAGATTGTTGACTTAACGCCGGTGAGTCGGGCAATGGCCGTCTCAATCAGCGTATTTTCCGTCTCAACAGAACCTGCGGATGCTGCTTTCGGGGTGCTCTTTTTTATCATAAACCAAAGGCACAGAAGACCTATAATAAACAAAACGGCAAGCAGCGTGGTCCTTTTGCGAACTCGTTTTTTCTGAGTCGCCACGGTAAGGTATTCAGATTCTTGTGACTTGTCGGTGCCGTCACCAGGTGCCTTGCCGGCGGTTGTGCTCGTCTTTTTTTGCGCCGGTAAATCTTCAAGGCTTTGATCGCGTAAAAAAGATAACATAATTAAGCTCCATTAAAGATGGTAACTGGTTATTACTATTTACCAGTCACCGTTTACCATTCACCACTTAACCGATTTTATTCTGGAAAAATATACTTATTATAAAATCAGCAGCTATTTGGCCCTCCGTGCTTTTATGCTTATCCAGCTTAAGCTCACGAATTTTCATTATGCGAGGAAGCTTCTCAAGCTCTAATAGGAACGAGTAAAAGGAACTAAAATTGCCCTCCAATTCCATTTTTAACGGCTGCTCTATATAGCCGCTATTATCTTTTTTCTTGAGTGTTCGAATTGTTTTGGGCTTTAGACCCTGCTTTTGGGCAATCACTGTTACCTGCTCAAGCACCTTGTGAATCTGGCTTTTGGGAGGAAGCTTGCTTTCAAAAAACTTTATCGCCTCTTCCAGCTGATCAAGCTGCTTTGTAAGGTCCTCTGCTGCTGTAGCAGCTTTTCCAAATTTGCTTAATTGAACCAATTTTGTCTCAAGACGCCCTTTTGTATCGGCCAGATGTTTGTTGGCCGGTTTAATCATATATTGGTAGCCGACTATAACTACACCGAACAATAAGGTGGAAAACACAGCTTTTCTTAAACCGCTTGTCATAATTATGTCCTCATCTTAGTTTGGTTAATTGGTTAATTTGTGAACACTGACGGACACTGACGTCAGTGTTAGTCCGTGTTTCAAAAATTCCACAATGTATTCTCAGCTCCGTCCCTGATTTTCTTAACGTCATCCTTAGTAAGATGGACGTCTTTACCGAGCATTGCCGTCAGTTTGAATCGCCTGAACGTGCTGTCCTCGATTTTATGTTCTTTTGATTCCACCAGTGCTACATTGTCAAGCAAGCTCGAAGTACTCAGCCGTTCGATATAAGCTGCAACCTGAAGGTCGCTCGGAGCCATGCCTTCGATATCTATATGGGTCTCTAATAATTTCTCTTGTGAGACTTTGTTTTCTGCTGCTGTCTTTTTAGCCTGTGCGGCTTGATATTTACTGCTTGGCGCAGCACGGTTGCTTTGCTTGGGCTCTTTCTGAAGCAGGCTCAGTTTTAACAGCGAGACACCCGGAGGCAGGTTATTCGTCAACGACGCTAATAAAACACTTCTGGGCACCGGCTCAAGCAGCTCCGCAGTGGTAAGAGCTGTCCTCATCATTGCACCGCGCTTGGCCTGAAGCTCTTCGAACTGTTTTATGGCCTTTTGTATCTGCGTCATCTTGGTATTCACGAGTTTCTCTTTAACACTACAGGCCCGCTGCCGTATTTTGATGGTTATAAATGAACCGCCTAACGCTATCATCAGCACCACAAACAACACAAGATACATCAAGTTTGTTCTGCGCGATTCGTTGTTTTGAACGTAATCATCGGGCACAAAATTTATATTAACCATTTTCTTGTTTGTCTCCTCTTAGAACACAAACTAACACTAACTTGTCAGTGCCTTTCAGTGTTCTCGTCAGTGTCCGTCAGTGTTCTCGTCAGTGTCCGTCAGTGTCTCTACGACAAGCTAAGCCCAAATGCAATAGTCCAGTTAACCTGACAATTCCTTCTATCTATCGGGGCCCCTAAAGACCCTTTATCACCTTTGGAGTCCCTGCTTAGACGGGCCGCATCAGTTATTTCCACTGCCGCCAGACAATCTCCCAGCTGTGCCGGCATTTCCAGCTGCTTTGCTATCGTCATGCATATATCTCTTTCTACAGCCTGGCCTGAAAGGAAAATCAGACGCTCGATTTGAGCTTTTGGGTACATTGAAGCAAACTGCCGTCTGCAGGCGGTCAGCTCCAGCACCAATCTGGTTACTCCTTTCTTGTTACCCAGCTGCTTTAGTCCTATCGATATCAAACGAGCAAAAAGCAAATTCTTATGACGACAAATAACAACGTTAGTACAGTTCGCCTCAATGCAAACTATCATTACGATTGCTTCAAGGTCGGATTTACGCCGACCAAAAAACTTGGTATAGCAGTTTGCCAGGGCTACCGGCCAAACACCTATGGACTTAATCGACAGGCCTGCCTTTTCATATATCGCCAGATGTCTATCGATAATCTTCCGCTCTGTTGCTATTACCAGAACATTATCCTGCTCCATAGGAATGTACTTCATTATTGTGTTCTCTTTGACCGGTTCGAACGGAAGTTTCTGCTTTATCCTCGAAAAGATGGCATCATCGAGCTTACCGTCATTTGTCTTCGGCATTCTTATATGGTCAATAAACAGCTCGCTCGTCGGCATTGCCGCTATCACCTCCTTGCCCTGAAAGTCGCCGTTCGATGTCAGTTGACGTATGGCCTCGATGGCCCATCTTTGCCACTGGCTGCTGCCGGCTTTCACACCTTTCGGTAGATTTTCACTGCTGCCGGAAATTAAACTTATACCCTTTCCGTTATCTCCAAGCTGGACCAGCTTCAGGTCATCGTCGCCAATATCCACACCAATCGAATATGCGCGCTTTTTCAATAGTCTAAACATGAGAATTTTACCCGCAAAAGCGTATTTTTTTATCAAGCGTAACGCTTATAACACCTGTAAGGGTCTTTATTCTACCACTCCACATTAGCCGAAGCTCAAGCCTGGACTTTCATTTCGCTACTTACGATAAAACAAAAGCCCCCGGCTGAATCATCCTGATTTATCGGGTTTCCAGGTCATTACCTGCATTAAATTACTCGGCCCTGTACTTCTAAAAACCGTGATGCCAACTAAAGTATATAAAACAAAAGCCAGGCCGGCCAAACGCCTGAAAAAATTTCAGTTACTCATTTTGCAGAGGATTGCAAAAAGACGCCCCCACTTCTGATAAAATCACCGTTCCAAATACGTTGGTATAGCTTCTGCTCAGAAAAACAGTTTTTTATTGTTAAATCTTCCTCTAATGAAATTTTTTTCAAAATTAGAAGATTTTTCGCACAGGAAAAGGCCCTCTCGAAATGAATATGAAATGATTGCGGAAGTTCTTGCAGCAGGGGGAGGGAAACAAAGTTATAGGACTAATCATTCAGCCTTGAGTCGGCGCTTCATTAAATCTGAAATAGCCGTCTGTACTGGCTTGTTCTCAAACAGAACCTCATAGACAGCCTGTGTAATCGGCATCTCAACATTATATCGGACCCCAAGAGCAACCACCGATTTGCAGGTGGCAACACCCTCAACGACCGATTCGGTGGCCCTTTGGGCCTGCTCTGCGGTTTGCCCTTTGCCTACCCTTTCCCCGAATGAGCGGTTTCTTCCCTTTGGCGAAATGCAGGTCGTTACCAAATCACCAAGGCCGGTCAATCCCGCAAAGGTCTGCTCTCTGGCCCCCATTGTAACCCCCAGACGAGTTATCTCGGCAAGCCCTCTGGTCAAAAGCGCCGCCTTGGCGTTATCACCGGCGCCTGTGCCGTCTATAATCCCCGCTGCTATGGCTATAATATTCTTCATTGCACCGGCTAACTCAACCCCGACAATGTCGGTATTAGTATAAACCCGCAGCCAGGGCACTCCGTCGGAAAAGGTGTGTTGAATTTCTTTAGCCAACGCTTCATCCTCGGCTGCCGCACAGGCCGTCGCCGGAAGTCTTCTGGCCAGTTCATCAGCAATAGTAGGCCCAGAGAGGACTGCAAATCTCGTCCCTCGTCCCTCGTCCCTCGTCTCTCGTATTTCATCCATCATCCCTCGTCCCTCGTCCCTCGTCTCTCGTCTTTCATCCATCATCCCTCGTCCCTCGTCCCTCGTCCCTCGTTTTTCGTCCAATATCTCCCCAATTATCTGAGTCGGGCGCAGCAATGTATCATTCTCAATACCCTTGGCGACCGAGATGATGGGAACGCCCTGCGGAACGTAATCTTTCAAGCGCTTCCAAACCCCACGCATAAACTGACAGGGCACAGCGGATACAATCAAATCGACCCCAGACATTATACGCTGGTCATCGGCTTCAAACACAAGCTGTTCCGGCAGTTTATAACCGGGTAGAAATTTCTTATTCTCGCGGTTCTGCTCTATTTCTTCTAACTGCCGAAGGTCATACCCCCACATTTTTACTTCTTGGCTCGAAGCAGGTCGCTCGTCGCTCGCTTCACGCTTGGTGCTTAACGCTTCACACTTTTCACAGAGCAGCATAGCTAAAACGGTGCCCATCCCACCATCGCCGATTATGGATATATTCTTAAACATAGCTGGTATATCGTATTGCGTATTGTGTATTGCGTCAATGATAATTGAGACCTGGCTATTGTTGGCAGGAGATAATTGTAAATCAGCGCAGTCTCTTGTAAACCTCTTTTCGGTGGCCAATCCTGACTACCAGCACAAGGACTTGTTTTTCCCGTATCTGGTACACGATACGATAATCACCTGAGCGGATTCGGCAAAGAGACTTATTCTGTTGGAGCACTGTAGAACCAGGTGGACGTGGATTTGATGCGAGTTTGTCGATTTTATTTGCGATTTGCCTGCGTATTTTTTTAAGCAGCTTCGCTAATTGAGCCAAAGCCTTCTCATCAATAACGATTGTATAAGTCATAGCTTACAAGCCCAGCTTTTTCTTCGCCTGCTTCCAGGAAGTAAATTTATTTCGGCTGATGGCTTTCTGGGCTTCAGCGATGTCTATCTTGTCTTCTATAGCTTCCAAAAGCTGCATGTCCTCGACACTTACCATCGCAAAGACCGGCTTGCCATTGCGTTTTACGCAGACCCGCTCACCCTTAAAGGCGACCTTGTCCGCATAATCGGATAAATGCTCTCTCGCCTCGGTTATACTCAAATCAGTCATTGCATATCTCCATTCAAAAATATTGTAAGATTCTTACAAAATGTCCATTCCTTACAATATTATTATCGCAGATACCCTACACACATTCAAGCGGAATTTCTGTAAAATCTCAAAAAATAGCAAAATATTGCAAATCTATTGCCTTATCCTCCTGTGCTCCTAAGGACTTTCAATAAGTTTTCTGCAAACATACTAATACAATCGTATCCTTTTCAAGCTACCAATCAAACCAAAACAGGGGAAATTTTTGTAATCCGTGGCCAATTCTTTCTTCGCAATACGCAATACGATATACGCAATACGAAAGTCAATCGTGCCGCAGTGCCACGACAGGGTCAACCCTTGCTGCCCGCAACGCCGGATAGAGCCCGGCCGCAAGGCTGACCAGTATGGAAAAGGCAACCGCTCCCAAGCAAAGCCACCAGGGAAAGCTGAAGAAGTGAACGTATGGAGCTCCCTGCTTGGCCATAAAATAATTGGCGACTTGATTGATGATTGTGCTCACTACCCATCCTAAAGCAAGCCCAAATACTCCGCCCAAAAAACCAATCATTCCGGATTCAAAGAAGAATATTTTTTTGACATCTTTATCGCCGGCACCGATGGCCTTCATTATTCCAATCTCTCGATATCTTTCCAGAATGGACATCACCATCGTATTGATTATCCCTAAGGTAGAAACAGTGATGGCTATCATCGCGATCGCTGCCAGAAACATATCCATAAAGATAAATGCGGTCTTGATTTCCTTTAGCTGGTCTATCAGTGCGAAGGTCTTAAGACCTTTAGCTTCCATCTGCTCCTTTATGGGGTCAATATATTTTACCGAAGCCACCTTAATAGTTACTGCCGAATAGCCTTTGAGTTTCTCCGCCGGTTGGAAAAAATCCCGGATGCTTGTCAGCGATATTTTTTTCATCCCTTCGGCCGGCCCGGGGGGCATATAAACATCGCTGCGCACCGGAATAAATCCGCCCATTCCCATACGTTCAGCCACCCCGACAATGGTGAAGCTATAGCTCTCCTGGCTAAAAGGAAGCTTGTCACCCTGCATAATCGACATCATGTTCGCCGGATTAAGAAGGGCCGAATCAATAGCAAGGGTGGAGACCTCGATTTCTTCTCCAAGCACGGTCTCGATTTCCTTGACATCCATACGGTGCAGCAGCGAATCGCTTATAATCAAGGAATTTTCCGCATCATCGACATAAGCCTCGCCTGCCCTTAGTTTCATCAATCCGGACTGACAAACATCGGCAGACATAACCTGGACAATAGTGAACTGTTCCTTTTCCCTGAATTTAATCAGAGCGGGGAAACGAATTTCAGGGAAAGCCGATTCCACACCTTCCATTTCCCTGACTTCCTGAAGAAAATTAACGTCGAGGATTGGACTGTTTGCCGAATCGGGGACTTGCTCATTTTGGATTTGGTCATGCTGGTCATCGGGATCCATATCGGCCTGTTCGATTCTGCTTCTATTGGAGGCTGAATAGACGGCAATATAATTGAACAGCCCCATTTCTTTGAAACTGTCTGTAACGTTTTTCTGGATACCTTTACCGAAAGAAAACATCGAAACCAGGGCCCCTATTCCTATTACCACTCCAAAAGTGGTGAGGAAGGTACGCAGTTTCTTCTTGCGCAAGTTGGAAAAGGATTGCTCGATGTAGTCGGAAATTCTCATCTATTTTTTACCTGATTGTTTCCTGTTCAATAACTTCCCCGTCGCGCAGATGTATAATATTATCAGCGAATTCAGACAGGAGAGCCTGTTCATGGGATATCATAATAACGGTTAGGCCCTGCTTCCTGTTCAAGTCTGAGAGCATCTGCACAATCTGTCTTGAGGTCCCTGTATCCAGGTTGCCGGTGGGTTCGTCGGCAAGCAGGATTTTCGGCTGATTGACTAATGCACGAGCAATGGCCACCCTCTGCTGTTCACCGCCGGAAAGCTCGGCTGGTCGATGGTCTTTGCGATTGATTAGCCCCACCTTTGTCAGCATCTCGCCTGCCCGGCGATTTCTTTCTTTTTTGGGCACACCTGCAAAAAGTAATGGAAAAGCTACGTTATCCAGAGCTGTATAGGAGGATATAGTATTGAATGTCTGGAATATCATCCCGACCTGGTATCGCCGGTAAAGGGCCAGCTCTTCCTTGTTCAATTCGGAGATAAATTTGCCCTGGACTTTGATTGTTCCTGAAGATGGAGTATCCAGCCCACCGAGAAGATTCATCAAAGTTGATTTACCCGACCCGGAAGGCCCTGTTACCCCTAAGAATTTCCCTTCTTCAAGAGTTAGATTCACATCCTTAAGGGCATTAACCTGAATCTTGCCCGAAGAGTATATCTTGGTCAAATCTTCTGCCTCAACGAAGCCGTCAGAATTCATACTCTATCCTTGATACATTACTTGTTATATGAGTCGTAAAAAATATATGTGTTTCCTAAAAACAGGGCCGCGACCGTAACAGGGCCGCGACTGTAAAGGAGCGGTAATTGCTTCTTCAGCGGTCACTGCTCAAGATGCGCATTAAAACAGCCATTCGCAGGATTGTCAACTCTTGCAGTCTTTTTGTTATTCTGAGTG
>JBDRTM010000491.1:0-6082 GCA_043824065.1 Planctomycetota bacterium
CCGCGATGAACTGAAACAGTTTGAGATGGCGCAGCAATTTCCGGAATCTAAATATGACTGCATGCGTTTTTTCATTGGTGATGTACGGGATAAAGAAAGACTACATCGAGCTTTTAGTAATATCGATTATGTAATCCACGCCGCAGCGTTAAAGCAGGTTCCCGCTGCCGAATACAATCCTTTTGAAGCTGTGAAAACAAATATTCTCGGCAGCCAGAATGTTATCACTGTTGCTATTAATCAAGGTGTTAAAAAGGTAATTGCTCTCAGTACAGATAAGGCAGCCAATCCGATTAATCTTTATGGTGCCACCAAGCTTTGTTCTGATAAGCTATTTATAGCGGGAAACTCATACGTAGGACATGACAATACTATTTTTAGTGTCGTGCGTTATGGAAATGTTGCCGGGAGTAGGGGGAGTGTGATTCCATTTTTCCTCAATAAGAAAGAAGAAGGAATCTTGCCAATCACCGATCCTCGAATGACGGGCTTCTGGATTACCCTTAAACAGGGTGTGGATTTTGTTCTTAAAAGCCTTGAGATTATGGTTGGTGGTGAGCTTTTTGTGCCCAAGATTCCAAGCATGAATATGATGGATCTTGCCAAAGCCATTGCCCCCGAATGCAAGACGGAGATTATTGGGATCAGGCCTGGTGAAAAGCTTCATGAAGTCTTGGTACCGAAGGATGAAGCGTACAGAACCATTGAGTATGATGATAAATATATGATTCAGCCGAATTTCAGTTTTTTTGAACATCGTTTCAATTCCAATGAAGGAAAGCCGGTTCCGGATGGTTTTGAATATAATTCCGAAACGAATCCGTGGAAACTCAGTATTGATGAAATGAAAAATATAATAAGGAAGCTATGATACCTTACGGCAGACAGTTTATTGATGAAGACGATATCCAGGCCGTTCTAAAAGTCCTTCGCTCCGACTGGCTCACCACAGGCCCCAAGGTGCATGAATTCGAGCAAGCGGTGGCTGAGTATGTTGGCGCAAAATATGGGATTGCCGTCTCCAGCGGCACAGCCGCCCTCCATGCGGCCATGTTTGCATTGGGGATCGGACCCGGAGATGAAGTCATCGTTCCCCCAATGACATTTGCCGCAACAGCTAATTGCATAGTTTATCAGGGCGGCACCCCCATCTTTGCAGACGTTGATCCGGGCACACTTCTTCTTGACCCAGCGAAGGTGGAAGAAAAAATCACGGAAAAGACCAGAGCCATAATCGGTGTGGACTATGCCGGGCAGCCATGCGATTGGGACAAACTGCAGGATATTGCAGACAAACATGGACTGAGACTGGTGGCGGACGGTTGCCACGCCCTTGGCGCGGAATACAAAGGCCGCAAGGTTGGTACTCTCGCCGATATGACAATTTTCAGTTTTCACCCTGTAAAGCATTTTACGACCGGCGAGGGAGGTATGATCGCCACTGATGATCCAGCGTTTGCCGAGCGCATGAGCCTTTTTAGAAACCACGGCATCGCCACAGATCACCATCAGCGAGAGGAACAGGGTTCATGGTTCTACGAGATGGTCGATCTTGGCTACAACTATCGTATCACCGATTTTCAGTGCGCCCTCGGCATTTCCCAGTTGCAAAAGCTACCTAATTTTTTGGAGCGTAGACGTTGTATTGCCGCTCGCTATGATGAGGCATTTGCTGCTCTTTCCGGGATAAATCCCCTTGCTGTTCGATCAGATGCTCTCCATGCGTATCATCTTTACGTGGTCAGAGTTGATCCAAGCGCTCTATGTGTTGATCGAGATACTTTTTTCACCAATCTTCGTGAAAAAGGGATCGGTGTAAATGTTCATTATATCCCCGTGCACATGCACCCGTTTTACAGGAAGAAATTCCATACCGGCCCAGGACTGTTCCCAGTGGCTGAGGAGGGGTACAAACGGATGATCAGTCTGCCAATGTTCCCAATGTTGACAGACAACGATGTTAACAATATTATTATGGCCGTTACCAAAGTTATATCTAAATACTGCGCGCAATATTGAAGTTGACAAACAATCAAAATTAAAAAATATAAGGAGTTCAACAATGATAAGATACTGTAAAAAAGGAAGACTGATAAAAGTATCCTTTGAGTCTTTAAGCTTTTTACAGTTTTATCAATAAACTCTTCAAATTCGATAATAAAATGGGGATTAAGTCTATGGAAAATAATTGGAGAATTTGGAATTCGGACAGTGACGTCGAAGTAAGGACTTACAAAAGGGTAACTGGTGAATTGCCTGAGATGGAATCGGCAAAGCAACTGGTAAACCTTGTTCGAAATGTCTACATCCCGGGAATGAAAATATTGGATATTGGGTGTGCAGCTGGGCATTACTACAAAAGCTTGTTGAGATTGGATGAAGAGATTGAATACTTAGGCATTGACGCAACGGTGCCATATATAGAATATGCAAATAATTACTTCAAATATCAAAAAGCAAGATTTTTAGTAGGAGATATATTTGATTTGTCGGATGAGCTACATGGTTTTGACATTGTGTTCTGTTGTAATCTGATTCTTCATTTGCCTGACTTTAGAGTTCCTATTAAGAATTTGTTAAGGATTGCGCAAAAATATTGTTTTATAAGAACATTAATCAGTGACAGAACACATTTAAGTAAATTTTTATATACTGACGACTTCGATGAAAATAATAATCCAACCAATTTCGTTTATCAAAATACGTATAGTATTGATTTGCTTAAACGGTTTATTGGTTCCGTGGGTGATTATCATATTGAATTAATAGATGATGAATTTGATGCTGAAAATGTCAATAAAGAGTATGTAAGTTTTCAAAAGGAACAATCTGCCGTAACCAGGGTTGTTGATAATTATCAAATTGCCGGCAGCAAGGTATTTGAATGGAAATGGCTAAAGATATTTCCTAAGTAATATTAATGCCCATATCTTTATCGAAACGGTGATAACAATTCTAGCAATAAATGGTCGGTTATAATAACCAATGGAAGTTATTAAACAAAATGTTTCCCGTCTTGTTCTTGGCACGGCTCAACTTGGTATGGATTACGGCATAGCAAACACAACCGGACAGCCGGATTATAATACGGCCAGATCTATTGTTAAAGAAGCCTGGGAATCCGGCATCTGTGAATTTGACACTGCCCAGGCTTATGGGCAGAGCGAGAGAGTCTTAGGACGGATTCTTAAAGATTTGGGCATTGCTGATGATATCAAAGTAATTACGAAATTTGCTCCTGATATTGATCATTTAGACAGGATAGCTTTAAATAACGCTCTTGAGATGTCATTGAATAATATAGGCGTTGAATTACTCTACGGCCTGATGCTTCATCGGGAAGATATGATTGACCTGTGGGAGAAAGGGCTGGGAGAAAATCTTATGGATATTGTTAGTTCCGGCAAGGTGAAACATATAGGAGTGTCCGTATATTCGCCGGAAAGAGCTGTTCAGGTATTGAATACGGAAGGCATCTCTATGGTGCAACTGCCTGCCAATATTTTGGACAGAAGATTTGAAAAGACAGGGGCCTTTGAACTTGCTGATGAAATGGGAAAAACAATATATATCCGCAGCATTTTTCTCCAAGGTTTAGTTTTGCTGAATAAAGACCAATTACCGAAAAACATGAAATTTGCGTCAACGGTTATCGAAGAGTTAGATATTCATGCAAATAGGCTAAGAATGTCAAAAACAGAGTTAGCATTGGGGTATCTAAAAGCTACCAAACCAAATGCAAGGATATTGTTTGGTGCTGAGACACAACAACAAGTAAAAATAAACATCTCTATATGGGAAAAGCATTTTCGTCCAGACTTGTTTCAGGAATTAAGACATGTTTTTTGTTCTGTAGATGAAAGAATATTAAATCCCACATTATGGTTATAGTGCACATAAAATGGAAACCAATGGTTTGTTTTCTCTAAAAAATAAAGTTGCGATTGTTACAGGAGGAGCTGGACATTTAGGGTATGCGATCTCCGAGGCCTTGGCAGAATGTGGTTGCGTGGTCTTTATGGTTAGCCGGCATATTTCCGAGGACAATGAAAAGGTTGTCCATCTGAGACAAAGATTCAAACAACGAATTCGAACAGCTATGGTTGATATTGGATCAACTGAGTCTATAAGGAAGACGCACCAGCAAATAGTGGCTGAATATCAAAAAATCGATATTTTAGTAAACAATGCTTATTTCGGAACTCCTGGTAGTTTGGAAGGAATGACTGAAGAAAACTGGAATAAAGGCATAGATGGAAGTATTAATAGTGTGTTCAGATGTACAAAAGAAATTATCCCGTCTATGAAGAAGCTTCTTTCCGGATCAATAATAAATATAGCCTCAATGTACGGCACTGTTTCCCCTAATCCTGAAATATATGGAGATAGTGGGTTTGATAATCCTCCCAACTATGGTGCAGGGAAGGCAGCGATAATTCAGTTTACAAGATATGCGGCCTGTCATCTGGCTAAATACGGCATTCGCGTCAACGCGGTTTCGCCGGGCCCATTTCCTAATGAAGAAGTGCAAACGAATAAAGAATTCATTGCCAATCTTAAACTGAAAGTGCCTATGAAAAGATTTGGTCAGCCGAGTGAAATCAAGGGCGTTATCGCTTTGTTAGCTTCAGACGCCTCAAGCTTCATAACCGGTGCCAATATTCCAGTTGATGGGGGTTGGACTGCATGGTAAGACGAGTGAAGATTGTAGGTATTGTTCAATGTAGGATGTCATCATCCCGTCTACCGGCAAAAGTCATGCTAGACCTTTCTGGGAAGACGATCCTTGAAAGGGTGTTGCATAGAGTAAGCAAGTCCAATTTTTTGGACGAGATATGGGTAGCTACGACAACAGATAAATTGGATGATATGGTAGAGTTCCAAGCTAAGAAAGAACATTGTAACATTTTTCGAGGTAGCCTTAATAATGTTCTATTAAGGTTTTGTAAATGTATAGAAAAATGTAATGCGGATATTATTGTTAGGATCACTGCTGATAATCCTTTTACTGAAGTCAAATTCATAGACTTAAGTGTTGCCCACATGCTTCATACTGGATGTGACTATGTGGCTTTCGAAAATGTTCCATATGGTTCTGGGGTGGAATCCTTTACCAGAGAGGCTATTTTTAAGGCCAATAAAAGTGCCACAAGTGAGGAAGAAAAAGAACATGTAACATTGCATATTCTCAATAACATGGACAAATTTAATTGCACAATAATGAGCCCTCCCTGGGATGATCTAAAACGGCCTGATATTAGAGTAACAGTTGATACAATTGAAGATTATTATAATATAAAAAGTTTCTATAACAACGAAAAGCCAGGTTCTGATTCATTAGAAAATTATATTAAGTTTATTGATATGCGAAAGAGGACATGAATAGTTCTGATGTTTTTTGCATTATTCGAGCAGACGCTTCTGGTCAGATTGGCACGGGTCATGTCATGCGCTGCCTGACTCTTGCGGACGAGTTGCGCGGGCGCGGTGCTGAAGTGATTTTTGTCTGCCGAGAGTTTGCCGGAAATCTCTGCGGCTATATCGAAGAGAAAGGGTATATTGTTCACCGTCTTCCTGTGTCAAATGATCAAGAACACGATTTTGAAAGTAACTTAAAACATGCGTCGTGGCTTGGCGCTGACTGGCAGACAGATGCAAGGCAGGTTGAAGAAGTTTTCAAAGATCTTGATACCCATTTGGACTGGCTTGTAGTGGATCACTATGCCCTTGATGAAAAATGGGAAGGATATTTGCGACCATATGTCAAAAAAATCATGGTGATTGACGATTTGGCTGACCGTGCTCATGATTGCGATCTGCTGATGGATCAGAATTTTCATGAGAACCTTGAAAGCCGGTATGACGGTCTGGTGCCGCCCGGCTGTATAAAGCTTCTCGGTCCTAAATATGCGGCTTTACGGCCAGAATTCAGAGAAGTGCGGAAAAATTTAAGAAAGCGGGATGGACACGTAAAAAGAATAATGATCTTTTTTGGGGGCAGTGATCCGACCAATGAAACAGCAAAAACGCTGGAAGCGATGTACATGTTAAACAGACCGGATGTTGCGGTGGATGTGGTGGT
>JBDRTM010000492.1:0-8630 GCA_043824065.1 Planctomycetota bacterium
CTAACCTTTACCGCTTCCAGATAGACAAAGAGAATGCTGGCGCGTATGGTGCTATTGCAGTACGGAAGCAAGACTGAGACGTTCCCTATAACTACCGGGAAAAGCAAAAGGGTGCCAAGAAGACGACACCGAAGCTACAGGGCAAGACTGCAACGTTACATCATCACAAAGTCTGAGAAACCCTCATCTTCTACCGCTTGAGTCATTTTCTTGCGGTGCTTGTTTAGCCATTTAATTTTTCCGCCGCTTCACGCAATACGATATACAAGATACGAGTCACGAAACACCACTCTAATTCCCGCCATGCTTTGTCATTAACCACCATCGATACGAACCATCGTCACAACTGACAATCATAGATGATCATATATAATATACTTTGTGCATGTGTTCACATGCCCAAAGTCTTCGCGCTAAAATCGAATTTCTCTCCAAACAAATACCCTTGCTATCCAGCCATGCCAAGGGAGCCAATTTCGTTGCCCATTTCTCGTGAATCTTATTTCGAATCGAGCATCCGGCACCGCTTGTCCGCCGTAGCTTCAGCGAAGGCGGAAGCATCGAGACTCTATTCACTACTCAACCACTCACCACTAACTGATTCCTTCGGTTAGCTCCTTGCGGTGTTTATTTAGCCAATTTGCTTTTCTCAGAATCATCTGGAGGAAATCAGTGCCGCTTAGATGGCCGAAGAAGCCGGTCGCCACTATCGGCAAAACGGCCTCGGCTATCATCGTCTCAATCATCAAATCAAGCAGCGAATTTAGTTTATTTTCATCCAAATTGATTACACCGCGGTAGCCGTTCAGGAACTGAACGAGTTTGTCCTGGTCGAAATAATCGGGCCAATCGTTTGGGTTTGGCCGACCGCCAATAATGGAAAATTGCAGCATCCCGTTGGCAAGGTCGGTAATCGGCGGGGCAATCTTGACCGAATCAAAGTCGAGAACGGCGGCAAGTTTGTGTTTGGAAAAGAGCATGTTACCCGGATGCCAATCGCCGTGCACAACCTGATGCTGCCACGAATCGAAACCTAATCCGTTTACACAAATACTCGATTCGTTATAAAGCGTCATCAAGGCCTCAGCCGTAGCCCGTAATTTCTTATTCGGATGGGCTGGTCTGTCGGAACCGAGCGTTTTCAAATGCCTGCGAACGGTAGAAGAATCGTGGAAACTGGTCTTTAATCCGCCCAAGGCGGACTCGTAAGCAAAGTCAGCCAAATGCCTGTGAAATTCAGCTAACTGCCGACCCGCATCAACAGTAGCTTCTTCGGAGCCGTCGTACCGAGTGCCCGTGACGAATTGAAAAAGCTCGTAAATGTGATTGTTCAGTTGCAGGACCGTATTATTCTTATCGCGAGTTGCCAGCAGGCAGGTAACCGGAAAGGACTCTGCTGCCAGATGACTTTGCACCGCGTGTGCGAATGCCACCCGGTAGAGGTCATCTTTACCTTTTGGCCTACGTTTAAGAAGGAATTTGCCCTGCTCGGACACAATCGCCATTTTCGGCGCACGCATGTTGACGCCGGACAAAGGCTTTACCTGAAGGATTATGCCAATGTCGTAATGGCTGAGGACCCGAACAAGCTCCTCGGTCGAAAAATGTGCACCGCCTCGGGGCATAAAATTATTGACTATTGATTATTGATTATTGTCCCCACTGTCCGATCGGAGTCGAGGACAAGTTTCACGCCGATGACAATACTAACAGCTAATGATTACGAAGCAACAGGATAAGAATAATCACAAAGAATAATGCCAAAAATATGCTTAAAATCAATATCGCCATCCGGTACGGGGCGACGGTCTCTTCTTTGTAACCTTCTTCTTTTTCAACGGCATCTCCCTTTTCCAACTGCTCGAACATAGAAACATCAAATCTTTTGTGCGCCTGAAGCGGAGGTCGGCCCTCGCGCAGCGCCTCTAAATCCGTCAGCAGCTCTTCAATGTCGTTATAGCGCTTTTCTTTCCGCTTGGCCATCATAATTTCAATGACCTCGGATACTCCTGCCGACAGTGACGTATTTATATGGTCGGGTGGAATTAGTTTTTCCCTGAGGTGCTTTCGCATAACATCGGCGGAATCCTCTGCCATAAACGGTACTCGGCCGGTGAGCATGTGGAATAGCGTGGCTCCCAGTCCGTAAATGTCGGCCCTGCCGTCGATGTCTATCTTGCCTCGAATTTGTTCAGGTGCAATGTAGTACGGCGTGCCGTAAGCTTTGCCCGCCTCGCTTTGTGCCGCCTCGATGTCTGTTGTTTCGCGTGCCAAACCCATATCGGCGAGTTTAACCGTACCATTAGTGCTTATCATAATATTCTTGGGCTTGACGTCACGGTGGATAAGACTACAAGCATGAGCGTGAGCAAGGGCATTAGCGACCTGAATGATTATGTCCAGCGCTTCGGCCTCCTCAAAAACCTTTCCCGCCACCAAATCATCAGCTATAGTCTTACCCTCAACATACTCCATCACGAAATAGTGGTATCCCCCTGCCTCGCCGACGTCAATGGCCCGGACAATATTGTGGTGATTGAGCTTGCCGGCGGCCTGGCCTTCTTTGTAAAACCGTTCGACGTACTCCGGATTTTCACTGAAACGCTTCGGCAAAATCTTTATCGCAACCATCCGGTTCAGACTCAATTGCCTGGCCTTATAAACGACAGCCATCGCACCGGCACCGAGCTTGCCCACTATTTTATAGCCGGGAATCTGGTGTGCAGCGGCCTTGCTTTCTTTCAGGCTTTCCTTTAATCTCTCAGCCTGGGTCGTTGTAACATAGCCCAGCTCGACCATAAGTTCTTTAAGTATTGTAGGATTGACCTTACTGCGAGATTCCAGCTCCTTAAGCGATTGACGCAGCTCCTCATCAGTGCAGAGGCCCTGCTCTACCACCATTTTGCCGAAAAATGTATCGTAATTTGTTTCGCTTGCCATTAATATAGCCTAAGTAAGCCGAGAAACGCACGCCGAGGGGCCAATCCTTTGGCTTTAGTTTCCACATCCGATAACAAACCTTTTTGCGCTAATTATCGACCTACAGGAAGCATTGTCAAAGAAAATCTGCCGTTTCTTTCAGAAACACGGCGTTTGGAAGAAAATCGACCTTTTTGCCCTCGGAGTTTAACAGTTTTACTGAAAATACTCTGGTTATCGGGCGGTACGAGAGACGAGGGACGAGATACGCGGCCGAAGGCCGGTATAGTCGAGCTAAGAGAATTTTAGTTTATTGGCCAGCCGTCGTGGGAAGCCACTTGTACTTTATCATCTTATCGATTGTGTAATCAACACTTTCTTCGGCGAAGATTTTTTTTAGTCTTTTATCCCGCCAGTTATCGATTTCGTGTTGAATGTTTGCGCGTGTGATTGGTTGTTGCTTCTCTTTCAAATCCTCGACAACTTTGAGTACAGTTGTCCAACGCTCCAGACCTTTCTGTCCAAATGTTTTAAGATTCTCAACCAATTGGGCGAGCTGGTCGGTGCTCTCTCCGAGAACCATCGCTGCGTGGCTTAGGCCCTTTTCAAAAGCGGACCCGGCCACAAGACGAATCTTCTCCCAACGAAGCCAGTTCATTTTGATAGCCGCGAAGATTGCCTTTCGCTTCAGTTCGTGAGACCAGGGGCCAGCTACCTTGCGAACAAATAAGGAGTTAACGGGCAACTGCAGGTGGTGCTTTGCAGCAAAGATATGTTTTTGGATAAAGAACTCTGTAGTTGGACGGTTAAGTTTTTCCATTTGAGCCAAGAGGAAGCAGACGACGGCCGCATCATTCTTGTAAGGTGTGGTTGATCTGACCTTCTCGACCATGGACAACGTTAGTCTCTCGCTGTCGGTCTTGACTTGATTTAACTTTTCTTCTAAATCTTCACACAATGCTATCAACTTAGCAATCTTTTCCTGTGTTTTAAGATCAGGAAGGTTGAACTTAAGCGGCAGGAGTTTCCTGGGTTTTATTTCTGTTTTTATCCCAGCGCCAGCCTGTTCAATAAGTAACCGCTTAAAACTACTGCTTTTCAGAAACCATCTTAGATAATTGATATTGATTTTTGTTTTGTCGTAATGGTATGAGCTGTAATGGATAGTAGCCAAAATGTCTTCATTGCCGTCATAAATTCCAAGTGCCCCCTTTTCAGCGTTTATGCCTGAGATAACCAAATCGCCTTTTTTAATCATAATCATATTGGTTTTGGTTGGCTTGGATTCGGAAATATGCAACTTTCCGCCGAAATCAATCTTCTCGAGTCGTTTAAGACCTAAAGCATTAGCTTTTGCCGGTTTGAAGCGGTCCTTCCTCTCGGTCAAGAACGATCTCATTTCAACTTCAGGCCAGGTCATTACTCCAACTCACCTTTTATTTTGTTAAGTATGATTTTAGCCTCGGCAAGATTACTTTCTATTTTTTTGATTAATTCATCCTTGCTTAGGATTTCGATTTCTTTGTTTATGTTCGGATTTTTGATGTCGAGGCTGTAATTGTTTTCTATTATCTGTTTATGTGGTACTTTCCAGGCGTATTCGTTTTCCTTGCGATTATCCCACCATTTCTTTTCCGGCTCGAATTCTTCTATGCGCACGGGTTTGGTCTTGGAGTATGACTTATAACCAGCAGGATACGGATGTTCGTAATACCATACTTCCTTTGTGGTGTTCCCCTTTGTGAAAAACAAAAGATTAGTTTTAATATCTGTATAGGGATTAAAAACGCCATTGGGTAACCGAACGATTGTATGCAGATTACATTCTGTTAAGAGTTTTTCCTTGATGCGCGTTTTTACACCGTCACCGACTAGACTACCATCGGGCAAAACAACCGCCGCCCGTCCACCAGGTTTTAGGAGTTTCATAATCAGGACCAAAAACAGGTCGGCGGTTTCTCTTGTCTGAAATCCTTTGGGGAAATTGAGTTCGATACCGTCTTCCTCCATGCCGCCGAATGGGGGATTGGTTAAGATAAGGTCTACACGTTCTGTTGGTGTGTAGTCCCGCAAGGGTCGAGCGAGGGTGTTGTCGTGTTTTATAAAGGTTGGCACATCGATACCGTGCAATAGCATATTGGTTGTACAGAGCAGATGAGGTAATGGCTTCTTCTCTACACCGAAGATATTTCTTTGTAGTCTTCTTTCTTGTTCAGGAGTTTTGACGTAGTTTCTGCGGATATGCTCGATGGAGCCGGTTAGAAAGCCCCCTGTCCCACATGCAGGATCCAGTATCTTTTCGCCAAGCTTTGGGTCGGTCATATCGACCATAAACTGGGTGGCCGCTCTTGGTGTGTAGTATTCGCCGGCATTGCCTGCACTTTGGAGGTCTTTTAGAATCTTCTCGTAAATGTCGCCGAAGAGGTGACGTTCTCTGGCTTTGTTAAAATCGATGGCAGTCTCAATTTTATTGATGACCTGACGCATGAGAGTGCCCGACTTCATATAGTTATAGGCATCTTCGAAGACCTGACGAATTACAAAGCCGCGGGGATTTGTTTTCAGATCGTAAGAGAGGTTTTTTAGTTTTTTAAAGTGGGTGTTATTGACAAAATCGAGAAGCGCTTCCCCTGTCATTCCCTCGGGGTCAGCGGCCCAATTCCGCCAGCGAAGATGATTCGGGATGGGTGAGCTGTATTTGCTGTCCATCAGTTCGTATTCTTTTTCGCGGTCGTCGAATATCTTTAGAAAGAGCATCCATGCAAGCTGGCTGATTCGCTGGGCATCGCCATCGACACCAACATCCTTACGCATGATGTTCTGAATAGTTTTTATGGTAGCTGTCATTGACATTGTTGTTAATCTTCCTTATTTATGCGGCCGGGAACAGATTAGACTCCAGTTCCTTAATGGCCTTTTGATATCCGTTCCTACCACCGAACCATTCGATTATTTCCATAGGCGTACCGAATTCGCTGATTGGCTGAACCCTAAGAATATTGATATCCTCGATGTTTTCAATACCAACATCTGCGTACTTATCGAGCAAGGCGCTCAATACGGCTGCTGCCTTCTCACCGTATTTAGTAAAATAATTGCGTTTCTTAACGTTCGCAGCCCGCTCGCGGCGGGAAAGCGGAGGCTTGTCGAAGGCCACGTGGCAAATCAAATCAAAGGGACCAAAGTCCTTGCCAACCGTTTCGGCCAGTTCATCAAAGAAGACTCCATGCTCCTGCAAATTGTCAATAATGGCTTGCTTGCGTTCAGCTTTGCTCCAATTTGTAAGAAAATCATCAAGAGAGGCGTATTGCTCATGTATCTTTTGTCGAGAGTAGTCCTTTAGTGATTCCGTAATGAGTTTGCCGTCAGCATCACAATACTGAACTCGCTCGGCAACAACACTAACAGGCACATCGTCAACGATATATTTAACTCTTTTTTCGGTTTGTTCAAGAGTCGTGTCGACGAGAATGTCATCTGTGACCGGCTGTTCGCTAATATCAATATCATCGATTTCGTCCGGCGGCACGGGTGGGTCGTCCAGGCCGGGCTTGTATATCTGGACAGGTTGGCCATCAAAGTCCGGGTCGGCGAAAAGCTCAGTTGCTTTCTTAAAGTCCATAATGGTAAAATAACGTTTATCATAGTCTTCGTTGATACGTGTGCCCCGGCCGATTATCTGTTTGAATCGGGCGATGGAGTGGATTATCTGGTCAAGGACGATGAGTTTACAGGTCTGGGCATCTACGCCGGTATTGAGCAGTTGGCTCGTGGTCGCGATTACAGGATAGCGGGCCTCCGGGTCAATAAAATTATCCAACTCAGCTTTGCCTTCGGTATTATCGCCGGTGATGCGCATAATGTACTTGCGGTTATCTTTGGCTAAATCGGGGTTTTGGTTGACGAGGGCCCGTCTCATGCGCTCGGCATGGTCGATGTCCTCACAGAAGATTATAGTCTTGTCAAAACGGTCGGTTGCTTTAAGGAAATCAGAGACTTTTTTGGCGACAAGTTCGGTGCGTTTTTCAAGTACAAGTGTTCTGTCGAAATCCTGTTGGTTGTATATTCGGTCTTCTATGAGTTTGCCGTGCTTATCCCGCTTGTCCTTTTCCGGGCGCCAGCCGAAAAGGTCTTTATCGAGGTCAATACGCACAACTTTATATGGGGCCAAAAAACCATCGGCAATGCCCTGTTTTAGAGAATATGAATAAACCGGCTCACCAAAGTAGTCAATATTTGACACTTCCTTTGTTTCCTTGGGTGTGGCAGTCATACCAATTTGTGTGGCCGATGCAAAGTATTCGAGGACTTCGCGCCATGCCGAATCCTCGGCAGCAGAGCCGCGATGGCATTCATCAACTACAATAAGGTCAAAGAAGCTTGGGGAGAACTGCTTGTAAATGTTCTTTTCTTCTTCTGAGCCGGTAACGGCCTGGTATAAGGATAAATAGACTTCGTAGGCTTTATCAACCTGACGCTTGCTGATCTTGGTCATAACTTGGCCGAATGGCTTAAAGTCATTGGTTTTAGTCTGGTCAACAAGGATATTGCGGTCGGCAAGGAACAGGATACGCTTCTTTTCACCGGACTTCCATAACCGCCAGATGATTTGAAAAGCAGTGAGGGTCTTGCCTGTGCCGGTAGCCATGACAAGCAGGATACGGTTTCGGCCTTTGGCAATAGCTTCAATAGTCCGGTTAATGGCTACTTGTTGGTAATAGCGCGGCGTTTTTCCGGTGGGATCAGAGTAGTAATCTTCAGTAAAGATGTGTTGGTTGGTTTGGTCGATACTCTTATAAAGACAGTATCGCCGCCAGAGTTCTTGTGGAGACGGGAACGCATTTAGAGGAATTTCCCGCTCTGTTTTACCGGAGGTAGCTGTGTTGTCATGTTCGAGAAATCCGTCACCATTGGAACTGTAGATAAAAGGAACATCCAGCATCTCCCCATACTCGAGTGCCTGCTGCATACCACCTCCAATAGCGTGATTATTGTCCTTCGCCTCAATTACAGCGATGGGGATATTTGGTTTGTGATATAACACATAGTCCGCCCATTTGCGCTTACCGCGCGTCGTAACGCGACCTCTTACGATTATCCTACCTTCCGTGAGATATACTTCCTCGCGCAATTGAGTGAGCCTATCCCATCCAGCCTGTTCTATTGCTGGAGTGATAAACTTTGTGCAGATATCCCTTTCTGAAAGCTCTTTTTTATCAATTTCTCCCACACGCGGTCCTTTTATTTATCATCGTAATGCTTATTATGACTGTCAATTTTCCGCCATTACGCCATTTCCTTAAAATAACCCCACATTATCCAAACCTCTTAAAAACCCAAACTTACCACCCCGGCCAACGAAAATCAAGCAGATTTTGGGCGAAAAGATACGAAAATCGACACCCCCCACGGCTGGCCAATAACTAATACCATCTTGTGTCTTGAGTCTGTAGTCTTTTGTCTCTCGTATCAAGTGCCGTGTCTCGGAGATTTATTAAGATTTCACTCGACTTCAAACCTTTTTATGGTATAATACACCAAACTAATGGATTAGAATCACAATAAATCGTCAATCGTCAATCATAAATCAGGGGGTTCCTAATGTCGAAGATCCGGCCTTCCTTGGACGGAGCAAATCATGAAAAGGGTATGGCGGTGAGCGGAGATAAGCAGACCAGGGGATCAGGATGCAGGGAATCAGAAAGGATTGC